>CAMVHY010000220.1 GCA_947167415.1 uncultured Clostridia bacterium | reverse complement strand
AAGCAAATGAAAATTTCCAAACTTTGCAAACGCAACTGCAAGATGTTGAAGACAAAATTCAAGCAGCTCGCAGATTTTATAATGCGGGTGCGAAAGATCTTAATACTAAAATTAAGACTTTCCCAACTAATGTAGTTAACAGTATGATTGGTCATTTTAAGACTCGTGACTACTTTGAAGTAGATGATGCTGAAAAAGCTAAAATTAAAGATGCTCCTGAAGTAAAATTCTAATTTAAGAGCAAGATAGCAACACTGGGTCTCTGGCCCAGTGTTGTGTTATAATAGGATTAGTATGTATAAGCAAATTGCGGAGAATAAAAGACGAACTGTATATATTATTATTGGGTTCGTATTGATGGTGGGTGTAATTGCCTCACTTTTTGCGTGGGCATATAATGACCCATTTATTGCTGTGTGGACAGTCATAGTGTCGATTGTTTATGCAGTAATTCAATATTATGCGGCTGGATCACTTACTATGGTGATGACGGGTGCTAAGGAAATTACTAAAAAGGATAACCCGCGTTTTTATAATATTGTAGAAAACCTATCAATTACGACTGGGCTACCTATGCCTAAGGTTTATATTGTTGATGATAAAGCTCCGAATGCTTTTGCAACTGGACGTGATCCAAAACATGCAGCAGTAGCAGCGACGACTGGTTTGCTCGATATTATGAATGATAAAGAAGTGACGGCAGTGATGGCGCATGAAATGTCACATGTAAAAAATTATGATATTAGAGTATCAATGATTGTGTTTGGTTTAGTATGCGTGATTGGACTAATATCTGACTTGGCATTTAGAATGATGTTCTATGGTTCAAGGCGTCGTGATGAAGAAGGTAGTCCAGTTGGTTATTTATTAGTTTTGATTGCAGCGATATTGGCACCAATTGTGGCAAGTATCGCTCAGATGGCGGTATCTAGGCAACGTGAATACTTGGCGGACGCTTCGGCAGTAAACATTACACGTTATCCAGAAGGTATGATTGATGCTTTGAAAAAATTACAATCACACAGTACTCCGATGAAAAGTCAGAATGTTGCAGCGGAGGCAATGTATATTAATAATCCACTAAGAAAAGGTTTCTTTAGTAATCTATTCTCATCACATCCACCAATTGAAAAAAGAATTGAAAGATTAGAGCATGGCAAAAAAACATTCTAAAAAGTTTAAAAATTTTAAGAAAAAGCATTTTTTGAAAAACAAATATAAAAGTCCGCATAAATCATTTAAGCGGTCTTATCGGGAAGATTATATTAGGGATACTAAAGTACCCGGTATAATGTACCACATCTTTAAGAGCTTTGGAATGATTTTTAAAAATTGGAAATTGTTTTTGCCACTTTTAATAATTGCGGTGTTGTTAAATGCATTTTTTGTGGGGCTAATGAGCGAATCAAATTATGTTCAGTTTCAGGATATTTTGGATGATACGAGCGAACAAGTAGCTGGCGGCAATATTGGCAGTGTTGCGAAAGCTGGCTTAATACTGGTGTCTACGATTTCAACTGGGGGATTGTCGGGTGAATCAAGTGAAGCCGCAGTGATGTTTGGCGTATTAATATTTTTGATTATTTGGTTGACGACCATATTTTTGTTACGACATCTTATGGCGGGGCATAAGGTTAAATTACGTGACGGATTGTATAATGCGATGACGCCACTGATATCGACATTTTTGGTGTTTGTCGTTGTGTTATTTCAATGTATCCCGATTTTCTTGTTGATAATTGCATATTCAGCAGCGGTACAAACTGAATTCTTGTCAACACCTTTTTATGCTTTGGTTTTCTTCGTGGACTTTATCCGATGCG
The DNA here is from genome assembly GCA_947167415.1 of uncultured Clostridia bacterium. GTDB lineage: Bacteria > Bacillota > Clostridia > Lachnospirales > CAMVHY01 > CAMVHY01. The sequence goes on along the minus strand of CAMVHY010000220.1, from coordinate 684 downwards.
GGCACTTAATGCGGCTTCGGAAATGATGATGGGGCGAAGGGTGAGATTAATACTGAGATTAATTGCTTTAGTATTAACTCTCGGGATTGTGTGGGTAGTAATAATGATGCCATTGATTCTATTTGACATGTGGATGAAATCGTTTGAATGGACGGCGGGGATTCCGTTTATACCGATTTGTCTTACTATTATGACGTGCTTTACGAGTATCTATGTGACGACTTATTTATACTTATATTATCGATGGTTATTAGATAATTAATCAAGTTTGAGGACAGAAGTAAGACCTGATTTTTCTTTTTAACTGTGGTAGAATAATAGATATGAATATCAGTGAAGCCAGAGAGCGTGTTGAAAAATTAAGACAGATTATTGATGATTATAGGTACCATTATCATGTATTAGATGAATCAACTATGAGTGAGGCGGCGGCTGATTCACTAAAACACGAGTTGTCGCTTTTAGAATCTAAATATCCAGAATTGATTACACCAGATTCGCCAACGCAACGTGTGGCTGGTAAGCCTTTGGATAAATTCGCTAAAGTTCGCCATGAGAAACGGATGATTAGTTTGGCGGATGTTTTTTCGGAAGAAGAAATCAAAGACTGGATTAATCGCAATGAGAAACAAATTCCTGGTGGTGAAATAAATGAATTCTTTACAGATATTAAAATGGATGGTT
>CAMVHY010000219.1 GCA_947167415.1 uncultured Clostridia bacterium | reverse complement strand
AATAATCCGGCTATATTTAAAAAAATAGCGGATAATATTTTCGAATCTGATTACGAGCAATTAAACAGAAAACTCGGAGAATCAGAAGAAGAAATAAAAAATAGATTTAATTTTGACAAAGAAAAAAAAGAAATTATGGCGTGTATGTAAGCGTATTTAAAGATCTATATGTACCGAATGATTTTAGTGGAAATTTTTTCTTTAACACGTAAGGATTTTGATGTAAACTGTGTCAATGGTAATTATGAAATATCAGAGTGTATAGAAAATATAATAAAAGATAATCAGAATCAAAAAAAACGAATAGATAAAATCCTGAATTTAGTAAGAAATGAACAAACCAAAGAGGCAAAAAATTTGACAGAAAACAAACAAATTACAGAGCTAAAAAAATTTTGGGATGAAATTAAAGAAATCCGGGATGATCAAACGTGCCAAAAAATAAAAGAGAATAATGAAAATGAGTTACGAGCCCTAATGTACCAATGTTTATTGCATGGCTTATTAAGCAAAACAATTTTTCCCGAAATTGATCGATGTTGTGATACTAAATACAAAACTGTGAAGAAAATTCAAGTTGAGATAGCAAAAAATCAAAGTGAAATTGAGGAATATGAAAAAAAATTGTCAGGCTTGCAACAGCAAGCTAAAAATTGGAATGACGAATTGCAAAACCGAAATGATATATTCAATACACTACAAAATATGATTGAAAATAAAAAATCTGAAGTCGAACAAAATCAGTTATCAATAGAAAATTTAGAAGACAAAAGCGTACTATCAAATAGTAATTTAAAAATTTTATTAGATGATAATAAACAGCTGATTAATTCCTTGAATGAAAAAATTAAAATCAATGAGCAAAATCAAAAAAAAATAAAGGAATTAGTAAACGACAGAACAGAAAATATCGCGAAATTTCAACGACAGGAAAGCGAATTAGCTGTTAAGAAAGATATACAAAAAGCTATCTAGAATATAAAAAGGCAATACCAAGCGCAACTAAGTCGTGATATTCTTGATGATGTATTAGACAATCCTAGTATATTAAATGATGATATACGAATGGATGGTATCATCAAATGCTGTTGTGGTGAAGATTGTCTTTATTACGATGATAAGGTCCGTTTTGTTTCTTCTTTTATAATTCATTCTTTAGAACATCCCAAGCATAAAAATTTTCTTTTGGCAATGATTGAAGCGAGTAAACTATTGCACAAACTTTTAGAAAGTAATTATTCTCAAGAAGAAGAAGGACACTGGAGACCTAGTTATTACATTTATTCTTTTTGGAATTTTAGGGATTTTAGTGGTAAGGATAAGGTGGAAGCTTGGGGAACTAGATATGTTCCTTCCATTAGGCGTGCTAGGTTTAGTAATATTAATGACAATGATATGTATTATTTTATTAGATTTTTACTTGACGATAGTTATGAAGGTCGTATATTTCATTCTAATCTAGATGTATATGTATTGAGATCGTGGTATGACAAGCATTCGCTCTTTAATTGGACGTTCCCGTTCGCTATTTTGTGGACGGCTATATCTTTCGCAATTTTTTTCGGTGTCTTAGGAATTATATTGTTTTATACGTATTTAATTGCCGATATATGTGTTGCGTTTTTTGTTGTACTTTCGCTTTTATGCGCTTCGGCTGTAACTGCGATTACATTATTTATTGTTTCTGGAATAAAACTTAAGGCAGCGGGTAAAAAAGTTGAGGCTCGGAAATTGACTATAAATAACAATAAAGAAGATTTTCACACTGAGTTTATAAAATCAAACATGTGGTGGTAGCTTTTCCCTCATGGATTTATGTGGCTAGCTATATCTTTTGCAATTGCTTTCGGTCATTTTGGAGCCATAGCGCTGAGTTTGTATTGTACAGGTGTTGCATTCTCTGGCGTTTTGTATTTTTCCTTAATTTTAGCTACATGTTCTGCTGTATTATTTATCACATTTAGAAGAAAAGTTCGGATACAAAAAAGAAAATATGAAAACTGGACGTCTCAAATGGATAAATTACAGGAAGATAGACAAAATAGCAACAAACCTCTAAATCTAAAACTAAAAAAATTTTATGATAAATATTTAGCAATTAATAAAGATCAAAAACAAAATTTGAGTAAACCAAAGACACAGAGAAGGTAGATGAAATAAAAACATGGTAAATTTACTTATAAGAGGAAAATGAAAATATCGCGAAATTTCAATAACAGGAAAGTGAATTAGGTAGCGTTCACATAAAAATCAAATCAAAAATAAGACCAAGGGATATAGTAGGAATAAAAATAGAATCAAGTTTATCATAGCGAGTAAAAACTTTTCTAAAACGTTTTAATTTCAGGAAATATCGTTCGATAATATTGCGATGTTTATAAAGTTGTTGATCACAACTCTAAGGTGACTTACGATTTTTTTTAGGAGCAACAACTGTCTTAAAGCCGTAATCCTTAGCTAAAGCTAAAGTTTTATCATTTTCGTAAGCTCTGTCCATCAGGAGGTAATTA
>CAMVHY010000218.1 GCA_947167415.1 uncultured Clostridia bacterium | reverse complement strand
ACTATAGATAGCGTTTACATGAAAAGAATTTAAAAGAATCACAGATACATAAAGATACAACGAACATAAATAGAAGCGATAAAACCATCGAGCGTTTTTGTGTATCTGGTGACGATACAGCACCAACGTTTAAAAGCAAGAAAAGTATTTTCGATAATGTGACAGCAACGACAAAGTTTATGGTCATAATCACGTTGATAAATGCGATTATGCTTTGGTGGAACGACTAGTTTTATAGTTTTATATTTTGTTTTTTAAGATAAAATAAAATTTCATTCGTATCGTAACCGCGATCCGCAAATACTAAGGTCGCATTTATGTTTTCGATTAAATGAATAGCTTCCTTTTAACCGGCGAATAAACCATCCGTAATAATAAAATTTATTGATACGCTGTATTTATTTGCATCTAAATATGTTTCCAAATTGAGTTCACTTTTATCTTTGATATGAACTGGTAAGTCTTTGCATAAGTTCAATTTATCATTAGCCATTTAAAGTTCTTATCACATTTCAGTACCTCAAATAATTTTTTTCACATACCTTTTCCTTGCCACCGAACAAATCTCTGATGAATTATTTCTAATTTTATATAATCAGGCAATTTTCCATGGCGATCATATTCTTAATATCTATATTCATACGATTGCATTAATAAACTTTCTATTGTCTTTGGCTATTCCCCTGTGTTGGCTTCGTTGTTCCGTTAAATGTGGCTCGATCTTTTTCTATGTTTTATTATCTATATCAAATCTATGATACATTTTTTTATCATCTTTTTTTCCTCTATTGGCTTTTATCTTTATTTTATATAGACATTTTCTAAAAATAGTAACAAAAAAGCTGATCCACTTCAAATAATCAGCAAAACAAATGATCAAAGTAAAAGTGTCAATAACGATAATAGCAAAAAGAAGAATAGCTGGGATTATCGTGATAAAATTAAAGTAAATTATATTTCTTGGCAACAAAAAACAAGCTTGAATTATAAGCTTGTTTTTTTATCGATATCAATAAACAAAATTTTTATTTTGGGTTTGTGATTTTATTTTTCATCGGTGATAAAATATTTCTATTATGAGGCGGAATAAAAATAAAATTTATCAAACAAATCACTGTGATGTAAAAAAATATTTGACAAAAATAAAAATATAGTTTATAATAAACTTGTAGTTGTTTTTTGTTGTTTGTTTTTGGGAGGTGGATGGAGTTAATGAATGAACTAAAAAAGCAAGAGGAGACAGCAGAGGCTCAGAAAGCAATGGAGGATTCACTACCATTTTTAAATGAGATACCAACTTTAAAAAATATTAATAATTTACAATTACAATCTGAGATAAAGCAAGACAGTTTTGCTGATACATCGAAGGTATTAGCTGCGCGTCTAAGTTTGCTTATGAAAGATTATGTTGGATATCTATGTAGTTTTAAAAACTCGCCTTATAATAATCAAAAAGGTTTTTTCGGGTTTTATGATTATGCTCAAAAATGGCTGAAATTTAAATATGAAGATGAAAACGTATATAACGATAAACTGAAAGAATTGGAATTGGATAAGCCATACAAATTAGCAATAGAATTATTTCAGGCGTACATTAAATTTAGAAGAAAAGCCAAATATGCTAGATATCAGAATGGTGTTTCCGGCGATGAGTATAAATCAAATATACGTGATTTATTTACAGATGAAGACTTAATAAAACTCGGAGGAAATAAATTTATTAAAGATTGTTATCAGAAAATCGGCATTAAATTCAGTGAAGATATGGCAAAGCAAGATGAGATTAAAAAAAAGCCACAAATTCAAAATATAAATTCAAGAACTGGTAATGCATTGAAATCAGATAAATTAGCTAAAGATGTAAAACCGAATTTATATGAAAGAGTGGATAATTGTTTGTCATGGAAAATATTTAAGGACGGCAAAGTTAAAAATTTAACGGACAACGAAATTTCAATACTGAAAGAAGCCATGAAAAATGAAAGCTTTTGGAAACATCTTGGAAAAACAGAATTACAAGTTTTACCGTTTACAGGTATTGCTGCATTGATGTTGGGGTTGATAGCAACTTTTACGTTTGGAGCAACAGGAGGGGTATTATTAGCTTTAATTTTAACTCCGATCGGTGCTGGTGCACTTGGTATAGCGCCAATTGCGGCTCCTAGTAGTAAAAAATCAGCTATAGTAGATAATATGATAAATATAAGTAATCAAAACAAAGAATTTAATAATAATTTAAAGCAAGGAGAAGAAAAATATGGGCAGTACAAACAAAATTACCCTGATTTTCTAAAATTTTTAAAACCAAAATCAGAGCTAGAAAAACAAGAAAATATAGAAAAAAATATAAAAAATATAATTGACATAAATAACATAGATCTGGAACAAACGAACCAAATAACTTCTAAAGAAGGCAAATCAAACGAAAAAATTGATCCGTTTAACGTTATTAGTCAAAATCAAAACGAGCAAGATAGCCAGAAGAAGCCAGAAGAAGAAAAAACAGAACCCTAATAACAGCAATAAAATTAAACTGAATGATATTTTTTGGCAATAA
>CAMVHY010000217.1 GCA_947167415.1 uncultured Clostridia bacterium | reverse complement strand
ATATTATCGAATGATATTTCCTGAGATTAAAACGTTTTAGAAAAGTTTTTACTCGCTATGATAAACTTGATTCTATTTTTATTTCTACCATCTCTCTTGCTTTTATTTTTGATTCGCTTTGTTTATCATTTATTGCATTATTTAATTTTTTTCGTTTTTGACTACGCTATCCAGAAAAAAATTTTATCGTAGTAAAAATAAATAAATAAGTAAAAAAGTTTATAAGAAAAGTTTAAATTACCTCTTGATAAGTAAAAAATTTTATTTTAAAATTAAGAGAAGTGCTGTGATAAATGGTATCGTTTTTCTGTTTATAAATTTTACACAGTAACTTTTGAAGGAGTGGATGAAAATGAATCTAATAGATACAAAAGATTTTTATGTTAATGCGGCAATATCAAGCAAGTCAGAAAAATTTCCAGGTGTGTTGTTCCTTGCTACTTGCGCGGACATATATCTATTTGGAAATATGAGTATCCATACAAGTAATACTTGCGAAAGCAAAAAAATAATCACAGGAAGAGCTAGTAGTCGTTCAATGTATAACGAGTATCAGAGCTTTTTTTTAGACACTAGGCAAAAAATCAATTCATCAGTAGAAACTGTAACCAATAAAGTGGTCGTTAATAAAATGAGTTGGTTTATTGATACATTGGAAAAATTTATGACGCAATTAAATGATTTTCTGGTCGAGAATGAAAACATGCGATCAGATTTGACGCGCGTTATTTATCCGTCAAAAAGCGGAGGAATGTTAGGAGATCTAAAAGAAAATCTTATCGGCAAAATGAAACCATGGGCTTTGTCGTCTAGCGGTAGAGAAGATAACGATACTGTTGACTTAATAAAAGATGACAAGGGAATGAATGTTGCTAAATTAAATGGCGCGGAACAATTAAATTACAAAAATGGATCTAATTTGGTTTCTTGGATGCCGACAGGTACTCAATTGAAAATATTAACACAAAAATTAAATTCGTTATTGGGTTATACTTCAAATGATCTTGCGAATTATGGCGAATACTTTTTTTCCTATGTTTTGCAAACATTTATGAATGTTATTTTTGTGAATAATCCGTATTTGTTAGAAATTGATAAAAAAAGAATTGTTTCTAATTATAAAATGTTACTCAAAGATATAAATGACAAAAATGCCAATCGATTTAAAAGTTATGAACGTGCTGAAAGTGAGAAACAAAAAATAAAAGAATTAGAGTGCCCTACTAAATTCATCAAATTTTTATTGAATCAAATTTGCAAAGACACTCAATTACAAAATTTGGATTTAGATACAAATGAAAATGAAGAAATATATATTAAGCCTATTAATTCAATAACATCGCTTTTGTGCAATGCTAGGCATCCAAATCAAGTGCTAATTGAACTATGGTGTAGTGTATTGGCTATGAGCGATGCTTTTTGCGGGAAAAATAATGTTTTGTATTTGCCTTTATATAAAATATTGCAACGTTTTATTGGTCTAGACTTATTTAAATTTCAAAATGAGGATGATAAAACTGAATTCGAACAAATGTTAAACTTTATGGTTAATTTATCCGGAAAGTTCAGATTCAAAAAGACGAAGTTTGATTTAACAGGTACAAAATCACAAAAAGAATATAAATTTGGTGCTCAAATCACAAAAGAAGGAGAATATAAAGTTTCAACAGAATATAACACAGATATATCTTTTGAGTATTTTAAAGAGTTAATACAAAAAATCATTGAATTTGAGGGATTTGAACAAAAAGTTAGAATAAAAGATTATAAATTTAATGATGATGATATAGATAAAATTATAGGATATTTATTGGATGGCAGATTTTTTTATGATAATGTTATAGAAAAAATATTGAAAGATCAAGATTTTTTAAAGAAATTCATCGAACAAGCCAAGAAAAAACAGATAAGTGATGAAGAATGTTATTATAAAAGTGCGTATGGGATACTTATAAATGATTATTTTAATTTGTTGAATCAATATGATTGTATTGATAAAAACTTATTAACTCATGCAAATTTGATTAAATATTTTAATAGTGACAAACGTAAAAATGAAATCATGGATCTTGATGCCAAGCTTGTCGTTAAACTTGAATTGTTTGACAGGTTGGATACAAAAACAATAAATAGTTTTTTAAAAGATGGGAGCAAAAAATTAAAAATGCTCGAGATTTTAAAATTAGTTATCGGTAAGATTGAAGAAGAAAAATTGAATAAATTGGATTTTGATAATTTTGATGATGTTCTGTTAAATACCGTTGTGTGGTCAAGGATAAGTGACATATCCAATGATAAAATAAAAAAAATATATTTTGACAAATTAGAAGTGAATGCACAGAAGTTTTTGTTTAAAAAAATGGCTGACAATGATTTTGAAGATTTTGATTTTGATATAAATTGGAGTCGAGTGAATGTAGAAGTTTTTAGATCAGCAAGCATTGGAGAATGGCATAAATTTGTATTTAAAAAACTTCCTTATCGTAACGATAATAACGATAATGATAATACAAAAAAAATCATAGCCAGGGAGCGATGCCGGCCATCAGTCGGCCGAAGGTCTCCATGTAGACCACC
>CAMVHY010000216.1 GCA_947167415.1 uncultured Clostridia bacterium | reverse complement strand
TAGAGTTCGATTAAATACTTCACTTCTTGTTTATCATTTATTGCTTTGTTACTTTTTTTGATTTTTTTTCGCCTTTGTCGACACTATCTAGATAAAAAACAAAATCTCTGTAAAATGAGATCGACTTTAATAATATTTTGTTTGTCGATGTAGATGTATTTGTACTTTGTTTTTTGGTGTCAAATTCATCTTGATATAATGAAAAGAAAATAAAAGCTCGAGGTGAAAAAATTTGATAGCAAAAATTTTAAGCGGAGCTTTGATAGGAATAAATGGATATTTAATAGATGTTGAAGTTGATATGAGTCATGGTTTACCAGGAATTGATATAGTTGGTCTGCCAGATTCAGCTGTGCGAGAATCAAAAGAACGTGTAAAAACAGCGATTAAAAACGCAAATTATATATTACCTGCGAGGAGAATAACGATTAATTTAGCTCCGGCAGATATAAAAAAAGAAGGACCCGTTTTTGATTTGCCAATTGCCGTTGGATTATTAGTTTGTATGGGAATAATAGATGCAAATCAAACTGAAGGATATTTTATAATTGGCGAATTATCCCTTGACGGAACAATTAGACATGTAAATGGAATTTTACCGATGGTTTATAGTGCGTTTGAAAATAATATAAGAAAATGTATTGTGCCTTATGAAAATGCAGAAGAAGCTTCAGTTGTAAATGGAATGGAAGTTATAGGAGTAAAAAATTTAAAAGAGTTAATAGCGCATTTTATGCGAAAAAAAATTTCTCCCGTAAAAAATGATTTTTATAAAATATTTGATTCTGAGAAAGATAATTATGATGTAGATTTTTCTGAAGTAAAAGGACAAGAAAATGTTAAGCGGGCAATAGAAATTGGTGCGGCAGGATATCATAATATTTTAATGATTGGCCCGCCCGGTTCAGGAAAAACAATGATAGCAAAACGATTGCCAACGATTTTGCCAAATTTAAGTTTTGAAGAAAGTATCGAAGTAACAAAAATTTATAGTGTGTCAGGTTTACTTGAAAATAAAAATGTTTTGATTGTGAAAAGACCTTTTCGTGCGCCACATCATACTATTTCTTATTCGGCATTAGTTGGTGGCGGAAGAATTCCAAAACCAGGAGAAATAAGTTTAGCTCATAACGGAATTTTATTTTTAGATGAATTAACTGAGTTTAGTAAAAGTGTTTTAGAAGTTATGAGACAGCCGCTTGAAGATAAATTTATAACTATTTCGCGCGTAAATGGGATAATAAGTTATCCTGCGAATTTTATGTTGGTTGCGTCGATGAATCCGTGTCCGTGTGGATATTATGGTTCGAATATAAAATGTAGTTGCACTCAAAACGAAATTAATAAATATCTAAATAAAATTTCTGGTCCGTTATTAGATAGAATTGATATTCAAATTGAAGTTGCCGGAGTAAATTATAAAGATTTAAATAAAGCGAGAGCGTCAGAAAAATCCAGTGATATAAAAAAAAGAGTATTAGCGGCGCAAAAAATACAAGCTGAAAGATATAAAGATTTAAATATAAAATTTAATTCGCAATTAACAGCATCGCAAACAGAAACTTTTTGTAAGTTGGATGAAGAGTGCCAGATTATTTTACGAAAGGCATTTAATAGTTTAAAATTAAGTGCGCGAGCATATAATAAAATTTTAAAAGTCGCGAGAACGATAGCTGATTTGGAGTTATCAGAAAAAATTCTTGTTGAGCATATTGCTGAGGCGATTCAATATAGAAATCTTGACAGAAAATACTGGAATTGATTAAAAAAAGTTTTGTTGTGTATAAAAATTTTTTTGGTTTATTTTATTAGGGGGTATTTTTATGGCAGAAAAAAAATGGTTAACGCTTAATGTGATTATAATTTTAATTTCTGTAGTTAATCTTATTATTACGGTGACATTAGCATCTAATATTTCTCCCGGAACCGGAAATGTAAAAGAACAGTATGTTATGTATATCGGAACGAATGATAAAAATACGTATAAACAAGAAATTTCTACGGATGAAGCAAAAAAAATTGTAGATGAGATTTGTTTAAAATATTTTGACGGATATACGATCCAAGATGCGATTGGTTCGTGGAAAGATGAAACGGGCAAATCAACTCATGAAAATACAATCGTTTGTTATTTTGACGACACAGATAAAATTACGGTTTATAAAGTGGCCGACGAGATTATAAAAAAATTAAATCAAAATACTGTGTTAATAGAAACAGATAGAGTAAAAATGGAATATTATTCCGGACAGCAATAATTTTTTTATGGTTTAAGTATTTAAAAATGGCGTTAAATAAGATTAATAAAAATAAAAAAGGCGATTTGATAATCGTCTTTTTTTTGGTTTAAATTTGACTTTAAATTTATCGCTTGTGTAACAAGTAAAAAAATATTTTTATATATACTCGGTTCGATTTGATTTTATATAATTATTGTAATAAAATGTCGCGTGCAGTTTAAAATTTTTTTATATAATGGAGAAAAATATTTTTTGGTGCTGATTTTATTTTTTATTATTTCGGGTGTATTTTAAATCATGAGTTATATTTAATGTAAACGCTATTTTAGAAATAAATTTAA
>CAMVHY010000215.1 GCA_947167415.1 uncultured Clostridia bacterium | reverse complement strand
AAAGAGTTTCTCTTTGATGTTTGACATAGTTTGTTGTAATATTATATAAGTTTATAAGTTATATTTTGCAAAGATACATAGTTTATATGAAACGAACAAATGAAAAGAGGGAAAAATTCATATTTTATTTTTCTTTATTCATATTTATTTTTTACTTTTGCAGAAGATTAGCAAGTAAATACACCAATGAAAGAACAGAATATCTTTGCAAAACTCATTGCGCAGAGCTTGAATCTGACTATTGAGGCAGTTGGTAACACCTTGTCTTTATTAGAAGAAGGATGTACCATTCCGTTTATTTCCCGATATCGCAAGGAACGTACAGGTGCACTCGACGAGGTTCAGATTGCGGCTATCAGCGATGAGAATGATCGTCTGAAAGAAATCCAGAAGCGTAAGGAAACCGTCATTAAGACGATTACCGAACAAGAGAAGATGACAACTGAGTTGCAGAAGCGAATTGAAGAATGCTGGGATGCGACAGAATTGGAAGACATATATCTGCCTTTCAAGCCTCGCCGCAGAACGCGTGCACAGGTGGCTCGTGAACAAGGGCTTGAACCTTTGGCTCAAATCTTATTGATGCAACGTGAGCGTGATCCAGAACGCGCTGCCCAGGCCTTTGTGAAAGGCGAGGTCAAAGATGCTGAGATGGCATTGAAAGGTGCTCAGGATATCATTGCTGAAAACGTCAGCGAGGACGAGCGTTCGCGTCAGCAACTGCGTGGTGCCTATCGTCGCACAGCCATCATCACATCTAAAGTGGTGAAAGCCAAAGCCGAAACTGACGAAGCCGCCAAGTATCACGACTATTTCGACTGGAAAGAACCCCTGAAACGCTGTTCCAGTCACCGGTTGCTAGCTATGCGTAGGGGTGAGGCTGAAGGCTTTCTCAGAATTAGCATTGACCCTATCGATGACGATGAATGTATTGAACGCTTGCAGCGTCATTATGTCTATGGAAATACCCCCTGCGGAAATCTCGTTGCAGAGGCTGTAGAGGATAGTTACAAACGTCTGCTCAAGCCAAGTATAGAGACTGAGTTTGCTAATCTGAGCAAGGAGAAAGCCGACGAAGAAGCTATTCGTGTGTTTGCAGAAAACTTGCGTCAATTATTATAAAGGAAGTAATAAAAAAACAACTTTGATCGGAAGAATATTTTCTATTTCATTTATTACAATATATTTTGTTTTTTTTGTTTATAAACTAATTCGAATGTTAAAAAAAAAAGATGTGACATTTTATGATACTTTCACTTATGCAGAGGAGCCTCCTTCTGTGAAAATAACAAAAGAAAACTTTTATGGTGGATTTGCATTAGAAGATCCTAATACATATGATGTATTTATAGATGAAGGTGTATACATACCAAAAGCATATTTTAAAAAAGCAGAAAGAAAAGGTGACATTTTTGATTGGCAAATAATAGAATTAGAATTAGAACGATGTAAAGTAGAAAATTTTGGTTCACTTTATCAGGAAAAATTTAAAGCAAAAACTTTAAATAATTCGTATTGTTTCAAAGATATGGATTTTGTTTTAGAAGGCCATTTCAGTTATGATTTATATTCCTTTTTTTATATTCAATTTTTCCCTTGTGTTAATACTACAGAAAAACAGAATTGTAAACCTTTAGAAATAATTGATTATTATTTAAAAAATACTTTTGTTTCTTTTCAGTTTCAAGATATAGAATTAACTCCAAATAATTATAAAAATCCGTTTCGTCCAAGAGATGTGGATATTTATACAACTGTAGGAAAAAATATGTTTAAAGAAATTCATGCTTTTTTCCAAGTTGTAGATATTCAAACAGATATGGATTGGCTCGGATTTGATGAATTTGAAAATATTAAATCTGAAAAATTTTTAAAATATGATGAAACGATAATAATGAGTAATATAATAGATGATGATATATATATAAATGGGGATTCATTTTGTGATTTCACAATTAAATTATCTGAAAATGTTAGAACAGAAAGAAGAACATATACAAAATTAATTGCAATATTAGGAGATATTGGAGGTTTAATGGAAGTTGTATATACTCTTTTGAAAATTATATCTTCTTTTGCTGGAGATATATTATATGAAATAGCTTTAGTGAATAATTTATTTAGTTTTGATTTGAATAATAAAGTTATAATATTAAAAGATAAAAAAAATGTAAAAAAGATTGAATTTATGAAAGAAAAAGAAGAAGATTCAAAAACATATAGTTCAATAAATTCTTTACAAAAAATGACTATACAAAATACATTTATTAATGATGATATGAATATTCCATCTAGAAATAGATTCAAAGAAGAAATAAATAATAGAAATAAATATGATAAAGAAAATAATGAAAACGATGAAGTTATGAAATTTCCAAAAAAAAAAGCATTTCTTCGACGTAAATCGAATATTACTTCCAATGAATCAAAAAATAAAATGATTTTAACTTCCAATAATATAAATATATATAAATCTCCAAATAATTTTGATCAAAAAGAAATTCAGTTTTATCCAAATTTAAATAATAGAAATGTACAAAAAGCAAATAGAGAACAAAATAGAAATATTATCAATAAAATTAAATATAATAAAAGTGGTATATATTTTTTCTTTTTTTTTGTGAGAAAAAGAAAAACGATAGAAAATATATAAGCCCACAATTCAATATAAGTTAGATATATATAAT
>CAMVHY010000214.1 GCA_947167415.1 uncultured Clostridia bacterium | reverse complement strand
AATTAAAGTTTTATTAAATGATCTAGGCATGAATTATAACAAAAACAATTTTTATAAAGCAATTTTTATTTGAATAAAAGCAATTTTTATTCTTGAGTAAAAAATTTTTTCTTGAACAAAAATAAATTAGGTTATAAAATAAAGTTTCCAAAATTCGGAGGTGGCTTATGAAAAATGAATTACTTGATATAGTAGAAAATAATTTTTCAAATAAACAACTTATTAAAAAAAAATTAGCTGACATGAATATAGTTGATATCGCCGAAATTTTTGATGATTTGGAAAAAGAAAAGGCTTTACAGATTTTTCGTCTTTTGCCAAAAAATAAAGCTGCGGACGTTTTTTCATATATTTCTCCTGAAAAACAAAAATTGATTATCGAAGCAATAACCGATAAAGAACTTGGAAAAATAATAGATGATTTGTATTTGGATGATACAGTTGATTTATTGGAAGAAATGCCTGCGAACGTGGTAAGAAAGATATTAAAAAATACGGATAGAGCAACACGAAAAATAATTAACCAGTTTTTAAATTATCCTGAAGATAGTGCAGGAAGCGTTATGACCATTGAGTATGTTGATTTGCAAAAAGATATGACAATACGTGAAGCTATTGATACGATAAGAAAAACAGTTGAAGACAAGGAAACATTTGAGATTTGTTATGTCGTAAGTGAAGAAAGACTCTTGGAAGGAACAGTTTCGATAAAAGATATTTTGTTAACAGATGATGATAAAAAAATTTCTGATATCATGGACAATAAAAATATAATTTATGTAAATACAACGGATGATAAAGAATTCGTTTCAAAGTTATTTATGAAATACGATTGTTCGTCGTTGGCAGTTGTCGATAATGAAAAACGTTTAGTCGGAATAATTACGGTTGATGACGTTGTTGATATCATTCAAGATGAAAACACAGAAGATTTTGAATTAATGGCGGCTATGACTCCGTCGGAGAAACCATATTTGAAAACAAGCATTTTAAAGCTTGCAATTAATCGAATTCCATGGCTTTTATTTTTAATGATTTCGGCAACTTTGACTGGATTTGTCATAAATAACTTTGAAACAGAGTTGGCAAAAGAATCTGTTTTGATTGCGTTTATCCCGATGTTAATGGATACGGGTGGGAATTCTGGATCGCAAGCGGCAACTTTAGCAATTCGTGGTTTAGCCTTAAATGAAATCAAAACGTCGGATTTTTTTGCGATAATGTTTAAAGAGTCGTCTGTAGGTTTAATTGCAGGATTTGTTCTTGCTGTGTTTAATTTTTTTAGATTATTGATTTTAAAATATGATATATTAGTTGCGTTAACGGTTTGTTCCAGTATTTTATTGACTGTGGTTATATCAAATATAATCGGAGGCATTTTACCGTTGATAGCAAAATTTTTAAAATTGGATCCTGCGTTAATGGCAGCGCCGTTAATTACAACGATTGTCGATGTGATTTCGTTGATAGCTTATTTTTGTATTGCATCGAGTTTATTAAATATATAAATTTGAAATTTTGTTCTTGTGATAGAAGAAAAGTGTTGACGTGCTCTTATGTTTTTGATAGTGTGAATCGTTGTTTATTTGTAAACAGCTATGTTTTTTTGACAGATTTTGATTCAAATTTTGAGAGGTGATAAAAATGAGAGATTTAGTTACACTTGAATGTACAGAGTGTAAAAATAGAAATTATTGTACAACCAAGAATAAAAAAACACACCCTGACAGAATGGAAACGAGCAAATATTGTCCTTTTTGCAGACGACATACGAAGCACAAAGAAACGAAATAAATTTTTATAATAATAAGAGGTGTAAAAATGGCTGATAATAAGGATAAAGAAAATAAATCAAAGCCAGAAAATGGACTCAAAGAGAAAAAAGTTAAAGACAAAAAAACTAATATCTTAAAAGCTACGATAGACGAATATAAAAAAATCATCTGGCTGAGTTTTGGAGATTTGTGTAAACAGGCAGTGAATGTGATATTTGTTTGCTTTTTTTTTGGAGTTATCATATTTGGAATAGATGCTGGTTTTGGTTATTTTATGAATTATGTAACTAATATTTTAAGCAAGTAAATTTTAGTATTAAAGAAGGTAAAATATGGCGATAGATAAAATTGATGAATATAATTGGTATGTTATTCATACGTACGCTGGCTATGAAAACAAAGTAAAAGAAAATCTTGAGAAAATAATAGAGAACAGGAACTTACAGGATTTTATATTGCGTGTAGAAATTCCAGTGAAAGAAGTTGTAAAAGTTAGAAACGGGAAAAAACGTACTGTTGTGCAGAAAATGTTTCCGACTTATGTTTTGGTAAAAATGATTATGAATGATAATTTGTGGAGTATTGTACGGCATACAAATGGTGTTACTGGATTTGTTGGTCCAGGCTCAAAACCTTCTCCTTTATCTGAAAAAGATTTAAAATTCATGGGGATGGATGTTGTTGATTTTGATGATTTGGGGCTAGAAATTGGAGATGAAGTTAAAATTATTTCAGGTCCATTTGATGGTTCTGTTGGAAATGTGCTAAAAATTAGTAAAGATAAGAGATGTATAACTGTAAATTTATTTATTTTTGAGCGCGAAATGCCGGTTGATTTTGAAATTTCTCAGCTTCAAAAATTATAAGTTTAAATTTTTTTTGGTGTATATATAATACATGTTATAATGCTCGTGAGTT
>CAMVHY010000213.1 GCA_947167415.1 uncultured Clostridia bacterium | reverse complement strand
AGAAAAAAATATTAAAATTTGGTCTGAAATTGAATTAGCTTATAGAATTGGTTTTAAGAAAAAAATTATTGGGATAACAGGAACGAATGGAAAGACGACGGTGACGAGTTTGGTTGGAGAAATAATAAAAAAATATGATAAAAATAGTTTTGTTGGGGGAAATATTGGAGTAGCTCTAACGCAAAAAATTTTAGATTTGGATTTGATTAATAAAAAAAATTGGGATTTAGAAAGATTAATTGTCGCGGAAATAAGTAATTTGCAATTGGAAAATATAGAATTATTTAAGCCGAAAGTTAGTGTTATTTTAAATATTACGCCGGATCATTTGGATTGGCATAAAACTTTTGAAAATTATGTTTGTGCGAAGGAAAAAATTTTTGAGAATCAGGATGAAAATGATTTTTGTGTTTTAAATTTTGACGATGATGTTTGTAAAAAGTTAGCGAATAAAATTAAAGCGAGAGTTGTTTTTTTTAGTGTAAAAGAAAAATTAGATTCGGGTGTTTATTTAGATAAAAATAAAATTGTGATTAAGAAAAATAACAGCGAAGAAAAAATTTTTATGGATATAAATAAAATAAATTTATTAGGCGAGCATAATATTTATAATGTGTTGGCAGCGGTTGGAATTTGTTGTTGTGTGGGAGTAGATTTAAAAATTATTTATGACGGGATTATAAATTTTAAAGCCGTTGCGCATAGATTAGAATTTGTAAGAGAAATAAATGGAATTAAATTTTATAATGATTCAAAGGCGACGAATGTTGATGCTGGAATAAAAGCGTTAGAAGCTTTGAAAGATAAAAATATTATTTTGATTGGTGGCGGATATGATAAAAAAAATGATTTTTATGATTGGATTAAAAAATTTAATGACGTAAAAAAATTAATTTTAATAGGTGAAGTGAAAAATAAAATTGTAAAGCAGTGTGATGAATTAGGATTTAAAAATTATTATGTTTGTGAAGATAATTTGGAGTTAGCGATAAAAAAAGCAATTGAATTTGGAGAAAGCGGAGATTATGTTTTATTGTCGCCGGCATGTGCAAGTTGGGATATGTTTAAAAATTTTGAAGAACGTGGAGATATGTTTAAAAAAATAATAAATAAGATGTAAATATTTAGGTGATTGGATGCGAAAAAATAGAGTAAAAAATAGATTTGATGATGAAAAAAAAATTTATATAAGTAATTTTGATTATAGCGTTTTTTTTACGGTTATTTTATTGGTTTTGTTTGGAATTATTATGATTTTTAGCGCGAGTAGTTATGTTGCTGCGACAAGAAGTGAATATAATTATGATATGTTTTTGTTTTTAAAAAAACAGGTTTTTGCGGTTGGATTAGGATTTATTTTAATGATGTTTACGGCAAATTTAAATTATAGAAAGCTAAAAAGATTTGCTTTTTGGTTGTATTGTATTGCTAATTTTTTGCTTGTTTTTGTTTTTTTATTTGGAACTGCAAAAAAAGGTGCGCGTCGTTGGATTTATTTGCCGGTCGTTGGATCGTTTCAGCCGTCTGAATTAGCAAAAGTTGCGATTATATTATTTATTTCGTGTTTGATTGCGAGTAATAAAAATATATTAAAAGATATCTCGGGGCATATATTTTGTGCTTTTTTTGTTTTTTTAACGGTAATTTTAATTGCGCTGGCAAATTTAAGTACGGCAATAATAGTTAGTTTGATTGGATTCGGAATAATTTTTATTGCAAGTCCGTATACTGCAATTTTTTTTATTTCGGGATTAATTGGAGCTAGCGGATTAGTATTTTATATGTCGCGTGCCAAAGATTTTCGTGGTGGAAGATTTTCTGCGTGGCTTGATCCGTTTAGTGATCCAAGTGCGACTGGATATCAAATTGTTCAATCGCTTTATGCAGTCGCGTCTGGAGGAATTTTTGGATTAGGTTTAGGACAAAGCAGACAAAAATTAGGATTTTTACCTGAGGCGCATAATGATATTATTTTTTCGATTATATGTGAGGAACTCGGATTTTTTGGTGCGATGATTGTATTAATTTTATTTGCGATTTTAATTTGGCGAGGGATAAAAATTGCTGTTAATGCAACGGATTTATTTGGAACTTTAGTTGCGTCAGGAATAGTTATTATGATTGCGAGCCAAGTAATAATAAATGTTGCAGTCGTTACAAATTCAATTCCAAACACAGGTGTGCCTTTGCCTTTTATAAGTTACGGCGGAACTTCGGTCGCAATTATGATGATGTTAATTGGAATTTTATTAAATATATCGAGATACTCTCGGGATTAAAAAATGATAAATATGGCAAACCAAAAAATTAAAAACGACTTATATTTTTATAAGCCGTTTTTTTATTTACTCTTGAATATAAAATTTTTTTATGATATTATTAGATTTGTTCAGTATATATATATTTTATTTGTGTCGTTTTACAAATAAATGTATGTTGGTGTGTAAAAATTTATTATTAGATTTTTATAGTTGATTTTTTGTTTTATGGAGGTGATTATTTGTTGTCAGTTGATTCAGAATTAAATATAGAAGGTTTAAAACGTAACATTGAAACTTTATTTGATGGCACTAATAGCAATAATGCGAAAACTTTGAAAAAAATTCTGGTGCTTAGTGTTGAGTTAAATGAAATTAGCGATTCGTGGGTTAATCTTATGTCTCAACATTTTCTTAGAGTTAGGGGAATTTTACT
>CAMVHY010000212.1 GCA_947167415.1 uncultured Clostridia bacterium | reverse complement strand
ATCCGGTTTTCCGCCTCATCAAACTGACGAGCCTGTTTTCCAAGGAACACATCGTCGGTCACTTCCATGGCTTCCAGACCGTATTTCTCGTAGATCTCTTCTCCGATCGTCGTTTCACGGTCATGGAATGAAGGCAGGCAGTGAAGGAAAATCGCCGTGGGTTTTGCCATTTTCATCAGTTCAGCGTTGACCTGATATGGGCGAAGCAGTTTGATCCGGGATTCCCAAAGTTCAGCCGGCTCTCCCATGGAAAGCCAGATATCCGTGTAAAGGATATCTGCATCCTTTGCCCCTTCACGAATATCATCGGTCAGAAGGATCTCTGCTCCGGAGGTTTTCGCCGCTTCGCGGCATTTCTCTACCAGTTCTTCCTTTGGCATCAGTTCTTTCGGTCCGCAGGCACAGAAGTTGATTCCAAGCTTGGAACAGACCACCATCAATGAGTTTGCTACATTGTTTCTGGCATCGCCGAAGAAAGTCAGCTTGCGTCCCCGAAGATCGCCGAATTCTTCTTCTGCTGTCAGAATATCGGCCAGCATCTGGGTGGGATGGAAGTCATCGGTCAGACCATTCCATACCGGAACGCCCGAGTATTTCGCCAGGTCGTCCACCACCGACTGTTTGAATCCACGGTACTCGATTCCATCAAACATTCTGCCAAGAACTTTAGCTGTATCGGCCAGCGACTCCTTCTTGCCCATCTGGGAAGAAGCCGGATCCAGAAATGTTACGCCCATTCCCAGATCACGTGCTGCCACTTCGAATGCACAGCGGGTACGTGTCGACGTTTTTTCAAACAGCAGTACGACCTGCTTGCCGCGCAGATATAATAGGCCGTGGAGGTTTCGGCAAAGTTTGGACACTCCAAAAATGATTTTAAAAAACTTAAAATAAACTTACTGTATTTATAATCTCCAAAAAGAGCTTTAAATATAACGTCTGATGACGGCGGCAAATATCTCAAAATACATCACCTAACAAAATTTTATTCAAAAAAAATGGTTTTATAATTGCTGATTTGTTAGATACTGTCTACACAAAAAAATGAACAACGAAACAATGGCAAAAAATAAACCATAAAATATAGTGGAGATGGATAAGAAGCAGATCGCGCTCATGATACTAACGAAATTTTATCTTGCCTGAATAAAATGTAAAATCAATTATCTCACTAAAGTGTAATTGTCTTCGCCAATGTGAGTATAAGTTAAGATTTTGTCGTTTCCCTTATGTGATCGAAAATATTTGCCTGGCTTTTAAACGTTGGCGTGGCATTGACGTTCGTTATGCTGGAAAACTCTTGACACCTCCATTACTTCTGTTTTTTTGCATTGTATCTTTGTGTTGTTTTGATTTGTTTTTTCTAGTGTAGACACTGTCTAACAAAAATAATTTTTATTCCAAATTTATCAATATCTCTTACTGATAAACTTTCACATTCATATTTTAACACAAACATAAAAGTTTTGTCAATATTATTCCATAAATAAAAAAATATCCGTACAAGATTTTATTTGGTCACGGATTTTTTCGCTTATTAAACATTCAAATTAGCCTTTAAATTAATTTTGGCTTTTATTTACCTTTTTATATTTCAAAACCACACGCGAAATATTTAAAGCATGATCAGCAATCCTTTCTAGAAAGTGTCTACATGAAAAAAATTTAAAAGAACTACAAATACATAAAGATACAACGAACATAAATAGAAGCGATGAAAGCATCAAGTGTTTTAGCGTATCGGGTGGCGATACCGCGCCAACGCTTAAAAGCAAGGAAAGTATTCTCGATAATATGTCTAAAGTGATAAAGTTTACGATGAGGTTATTGTCTTTTTTCTTTAAAACCTTGAAACCTTAAAACCTTTAAAATCACGTTATTCAAGTCTGTTGCGTTTTGATTTTATGTTTCGTTTTGCAATATAAGGCAAGATTTCGTTGGTATCATACGAACGATCTGCAAAGAATAATTTTGCATTGAGATTTTTGAGCAAGTTAATAGCTTCTTTACAATTGGCACGCGTTCCCTCTGTAACGATAAATTTTACAGGCAAACCGTGCTCATTAACGGCCAAATGTATTTTCGAATTGAGCCCCCTTTTGTTTTTGATATAGCCTGATTTTTGCCGCGAGCCTCAGCTGTATTTTTACATAACTCGAGTCTATTATTAGCCATCCAAAGTTTTTATCACATTTCAGTATCTTAAATAATTTTTTCCACATACCTTTTCGTTGCCATCGAATAAATCTTTGATAAACTGTACCTCACTTACCATAATTTGGCGGCAAATCCCTCCACGGAGACCCTGTTTTAAGTATCAAAATAACTGCATTGATAAATTTTCGATTGTTTTTGGCTATATATTAGCTTCCACTTTGCATCACTTATATCAAATCTATGATATGTCTTTTTTCCATTTTTATTTTGCTCCTTTTTTTTAATTCCCTCCATTATACTTTATTTTATAGTTTATTCATCTTTTTTATTTTTTTTGTGTAGACACTATCTAGAAAAGAATCGTTCATTGATTTTCTTTGAATACCTGAAGTCGTTATGCACATTCCATTCTTTTAGCGAGCAATTGGCATAAGCCAATGTCGTTTACTATAAATCCGAAGATGAAAGCATTGATTATTAAAAAAAATATGCTATACATTAATAAAGTTAATGAAAAAAAGAAAAAAAATAAGAAAGCCGTGATTTTTTAGTCAC
>CAMVHY010000211.1 GCA_947167415.1 uncultured Clostridia bacterium | reverse complement strand
AACGGATGTTACAGGCCTTGTTTCATTGCCAAAAGATGTCGAAATGTGTATGCCGGGCGATAATGTTGAAATGACGATTGAATTGATTACGCCTGTTGCTATGCAAGAAGGATTGAGATTTGCTATTCGTGAAGGCGGAAAAACTGTCGGAGCAGGTTCTGTTGTAAAAATTATTGAGTAGTAAAGTTTTATTTTTAAAGATTAAGCGTCGGGATTGTTTTTCTCGGCGCTTTTTTAGTGTGAAAAAAAATTTTTTAGTGACTTTTAATATTTTAATTTTGTTGTTTGAGTTTTGTTTTGTGATAAAGTATTTTTTTGTCTAGTTTTATTTTCGCTTGCATCACTTAAAAGTAAATATTAAAATCAGAACGTAATAGAATAATTTATTTTATTACGTTTTTTTTGCTCAAAAATAATTGGAGGTTTTTATAAGCATGAAGACTTTTTTAGAAATCACGAGTATTAAAGCGAGAGAGGTTTTGGATTCGCGGTCGAATCCTACGGTGGAAGTAGATGTTTGTGTTTGTGAAAATTTTTTAGGGCGCGCAGCGATTCCGTCGGGCGCATCGACTGGTCAATTTGAAGCGACTGAATTGCGTGATAATGACAAATCAAGATATAATGGAAACGGCGTAGAAAACGCAGTAAAAAATGTTAATGAAATTATTGCGCCGGAATTAATAGGGATGAATGCGTTGGATCAGGTTGCAATTGATAAGCGTTTGATTGAATTGGACGGAACACTGAATAAGTCAAAACTTGGAGCAAATGCGATTTTAGGAGTTTCGATTGCGGTTGCAAAAGCGGCGTCACGTGCTTTAGGTTTAAGTTTATATAATTATTTAGGTGGTTTTAATGCAAAAACTTTGCCTGTGCCAATGATGAATATAATGAATGGTGGCAAACACGCTGATAATACGGTTGATTTTCAGGAATTTATGATTATGCCGGTCGGAGCAAAAAATTTTAAAGAAGCGTTAAGAATCGGTTCTGAAGTTTATCATAGTTTGAAAAAAGTTTTGAAAGCAAAAGGTTTGGCGACAGCAGTCGGGGACGAAGGTGGATTTGCACCGGATTTGGCAACACCGGAAGAAGTTTTGGATTTGATGTTAGAAGCGACGGAAAAAGCAAATTATAAACCCGGAAAAGATATTAAAATCGCGCTGGATGTTGCTTCAAGCGAGTTGTATGACGAGAAAAGCAAAAAATATTATTTTGCCGGCGAAAGCAAAATGGCCGGACGAGAAATTTATAGGACATCAAGCGAAATGGTGGATTATTATGCGCAATTGGTTGAAAAATATCCGATTGTTTCAATTGAGGATGGATTAGCTGAAGAAGATTGGGACGGCTGGAAATTATTGACGGATAAGCTTGGCAAAAAAATTCAACTTGTTGGCGATGATTTGTTTGTTACAAATACAGAGCGTTTACAGAAAGGAATCGAACTTGGCGTCGCAAATTCGATTTTGATAAAAGTTAATCAAATTGGAACGTTGACAGAAACTTTTGACGCGATTGAGTTGGCAAATCGAAACGGAATGACAGCGGTTGTGTCGCATAGATCAGGCGAAACAGAAGATAACACGATTGCTGATATTGTCGTCGCAGTAAATGCTGGGCAGATAAAAACGGGAGCGCCGGCGCGTTCAGATCGTGTTGCAAAATATAATCAGTTGCTCAGAATCGAAGAGGAACTTGAAAACAGTGCAAGATATCTTGGCGAAAAAGCGTTTTTTAATATAAAAAAATAATTTAGGTTTAAAATAAAAAACTCGGCAAGTCCGGGTTTTTTTTATTGTAGAAAACTATTTTGTGATCGATTGCTTTTATCTTCCTGCAAAACATTTTCGATTAATGGTGATTTTTCCTCATTCGAATCTTCTACTGATTTACTATTATTATCATCATTAAATTCTATGTAACTTGAAATCTTTGCTCACAACAACTTATAATTTTTCTTGTAGCATAAATCAAAGTGTAAAATAAACCAAAACCAACAAAAACAAATAAACCTATTTGCAAACTAAAATAAAGAACCGTGAAAGTTATAGCTGCTGATTCAAATAAAAATGCAATCACAGCGATATAATTCTTCTTCGTAAAAACGGTTATGTAGTTTTTATCCTGTGGTTTTCCAAATATTTCATCATCCGTTAACCCATCTTCCTTATTATTTTCTTCACTTTTCTTATTATTTTTTTCACTACTATTGTGATCGCCGGTTAATTTTTTCCACTCAAAATAAAGTGAAATTCTGCGCACTGCATAAATCAATATATAAAGTACACCAAATCCAAGAAAAACAAATAAACCCATTTGCAAACTAAAATAAAAAAATGCAAAAGTCACAGCTGCTGATTTAAATAAAAGTGCAAGCATAGCAAAATTATTTTCTCTTCTGTTTAAAATAACGCTCTTAATAAGATCAAAATGCAAAAGGCGTATAACCGGTTTAAAAATAAAATATCTTATTTTATGAGCCCGAATTCTATAAAAGAACCCTGCTAAAGTAAAAATATAACAATTCTGAAAATAAGTTTGTTCAGTCATACAACCATTTTTGTTGCCCTCAGATTTACATTTTTTAAAATCCTTCCAAATCAATGGCTTTGCCTCTGGAAACTTTTCTTCAAGATGATCATGCACAATCTACACCACCAAAACTTTTTAGGTAGCGTTCACATAAAATAAAAATAGATTGAACAAAAAGGAAAGTGATAA
>CAMVHY010000210.1 GCA_947167415.1 uncultured Clostridia bacterium | reverse complement strand
TTTTTTAACACAAAAAAACGACAGCCAAAAATAAGCTGTCGTTAATGAAAAAAATTTGTCTAAAAAATATTACAACCGCCTTTTTCTCCATTTAATTCTTCATAAGCTTTTATATAATTTTCTCGTCCAGGTTTTTCCGGATTCGGATTGTTTTTTAGATAATTGTAAATTGATTTATACGATTTTCCGGTTATTTGTTCATAGTTTTGAATTTGTTTTTTCGTTTTTTCTATAGAGTCATCATAACGGTTTCCCAGTTTTTCTTCTATGTGCTCCCACTTTTTATCGGATACATCTTTCATAACTTTATTCCATATCTCGCCTGTAGCAAAACCGGCAGCTGTAAACATATCTTCTACAAATTTTGCCGAAGCCCCTGAATAATCCCAACTATGCCACGTACTAAGTTGTTCAATAAAACAATTACATTTAGTTTCGTCTTTTGGTCTTATAAATCTTTCTGCAAAATCCTGCAACGTCCGACGTAGCAGATTATCATCAATATCCCAAAACCCTTCAGATGTTATATAGCTGAATTTAAGACAACCAAATGTTTCCCCTGTTTTATAGTCTACTAATTCTTGTGCTAACTCATCTGTTCCTCCACTATCACAAGCACACATATATGCAATGTAAGCGCATCTCAACAAATTTTTTTCATAATTTTCTTTCAAAAACATTTTTTTTATATCGTATTCTTTTAATCCATCTATTTTATTTTTTATTTTCTTATTACTATATTTTAGTGCCAATAAACTTTTCGCATCTAAATATTTTACAACAGAGTTAAATTGATTTTCTGGAAGATTTTGCAAATGGTACCTCTTATATGGCAAAATTTTTTTTATATTTGTCATGAACTTTGATACAAAATTAGATTTCTTTTCCATAAATTTAATCTCCTCATTTTTTAATTTTATTTTGTATCCGAATACTTTGTAATTCTAAAACAAAAAAATATATATGTCAAGTAAAAATTTTAAAATGTAAAAATATAATAGCAAAATATTTTTTTCGATCACACATTTCCGTTTTTTTATTACATTATTTTCTCCTCACAAATATTTTTTTTCTCAAATCAATTTTTTTATCAAAATATGTAAACCGATTATTATTACTTAGTTTTTGATTTTGACAAAAAATTTTTTTGACGCGAATAAAATATTTATATGGTTTGTCCGGGGGAAATCAGATGTGCAAGTAGAAATTTACGGTGACCTGTTTTTTCTCGTAACTCTTGTCATGGATTTTATAATTTTTTGGGCGTGTGCAAGAATTTTAAAAAGAAAAATCAGGTTACTTAAAATTTTTTTTGGCGTTTTATTGACTACGATTTTAAATTGCGTTGCTGTTTTTAATTTATGTTTTAATAATTTGATTGCGCTTTTGATTTTGGTTTTGGGAATCGTTTTTGTTTTTAAGCCAAATAATTTTTTTGATATGGCAAAAATAATATTTTTTATTAATGTCATCGGATTTTTAATTGGAGGGATGGCGACCAGTTTATTTTATTTTTTAGATGCGAATAAATTTTTTTTAGGGCTCGAAAATTTTTCTTTCAAAGTTTTATTTGTTTCCAGTGCGATTTTTTTTATTTTGATAAAATTATTTGCCGAGTATATAAAAAAAATTGTTTTGTCAAAAGAAGTTTATTACGAGATAAATATTTTTATCGGAGAAAAAAAATTTTGTTTTCAGGCATTAGTTGATACAGGAAATTGTTTGTTTGATGATTTAACAGGTTTACCGATCGTTATTGTCGAATTGGATAAGATAAAAAATATTTTTTCGCAAGATATACTCCAAGCAATTAAAAATAAAAATTTTGAAATGCTGTGTTTATGTAAAAAAATAAAATTTAATTTTGTGTCGTTTAAATCAATTGGAAATAAAAACGGGTTATTAATTTGCTTTCGCCCAGATCAAATAAAAATTTTGTGTGGAGAAAAAATAATTTTAGCCAATGCTTTGATTGGGATTTGTGATTTTAAAATCTCGAGAAATTATTGTGGCTTAATAAATCCAAGTTTAATTAAATAAAAATTTTTTTGGGGGATATTATCTATGCTTAAAAATTTTTGGAATAAAGTTTTTAACTGGGCTTTAAGTTTAAAAAAAATATTTTTTGGCGAAGGAACTATTTTTTATATAGGTGGGAGTGAAAATTTACCGGAACCACTTTCAGATGAAGAAGAAAAACAAATGATTTTTTTGTTTGAGAAAGAAAATGATTTGACGGCAAAATCAAAGTTAATTGAGCATAATTTAAGATTAGTTGCTTATATCGCTCGAAGATTTGAAAACACGAATATAAATTTGGAAGATTTAATTTCGATTGGAACGATTGGATTAATAAAAGCGATTAATACTTTTCATAGCGAAAAAAATATAAAACTCGCGACTTATGCTTCACGTTGTATAGAAAATGAAATTTTGATGTATTTGCGGCGAAATAACAAAACGCAAAATGAAATTTCGATTTATGAGTCTTTAAATACGGATGGAGCAGGAAATGAACTATTATTAGCGGATATTTTGGGAACAGATAATGATATGATTTTTTCACGTTTTGAAGAAGAAACAGATAAAAAAGTTTTAAATTACGCTATCGTTAATAAATTAAATAAAAGAGAAAAACAAATTGTTTATTTACGGTATGGAATAAATTCTGAAAATGGGGAAGAGTTGACACAAAAAGAAGTTGCTGATAAACTCGGAATTTCTCAGTCTTATATTTCTAGGCTTGAAAAAAGAATAATTAT
>CAMVHY010000209.1 GCA_947167415.1 uncultured Clostridia bacterium | reverse complement strand
TATCTCGTTTAGGAGCACACGCATCAAAAATTTTAACTGTTGCATTAGCAATAGCTTATGTTTCATCAGTTGGAGCAGCTTTTTTAGCAACAACCGCCGGTTATTTTATCCTTCCGTTTATGAAAATTACTTCTCAAACCGAAAATTTAAAACAGTTGCCTCAAATAGTTTTCGAATTAACAATCCCACAAGTTATACCCGTAATGTCATCACTTTTTTTATCAGTTATGGTTGGACTTGCAGCAACATGGAATAAAAGTGAATACACAATTAAATTACTAAATGAATTCCAACAAATAGTTTTAAGTATTGTGACCAAATTTTTAATTCCTTTTCTGCCAATTTTAATTGGTACAACATTTTGCGGTTTAACTTATGAGGGAACAATAACGAAACAATTACCAATTTTTTTGATGATAATTTTAATTGTGATGGTCGGGCATTATGTTTGGATGATTTTGTTGTATTCGATCGCGGGATTATATTCTGGTAAAAATCCTCTTAATGTAATAAAAAATTATTTTCCGGCATATATAACTGCGGTTGGAACAATGTCAAGCGCGGCAACTTTATCAGTTGCGATTGATTGCGCAAAAAAATCTCGCCCGACATTACGAAATGACATGATAGATTTTGGAATTCCATTGTTTTCAAATATTCATCTTTGCGGTTCAGTTATGACAGAAACATTTTTTATTTTAGCGGTGTCAAAAATTTTATACGGAAATTATCCAACGGTTGGAAATATGATTTTATTTTGTTTGTTACTCGGGATTTTTGCGATTGGTGCGCCAGGCGTTCCAGGTGGAACTGTTATGGCTTCACTTGGATTAATCACGGGACTTTTAAAATTTGATGCGACAGGAACTGCCTTGATGTTAACGATTTTTGCGCTTCAAGATTCTTTTGGAACGGCATGCAACGTCGTAACTGACGGCGCTTTAACTTTAATTCTTACTGGATACGCTGAAAAAAATAAAATTCCGGAGAAATAATTTGAACCTAAAAAACTTAAATCAAAAATAAAATTATGTACGCAGAACAAAAAATAATGGTTTTAAAGAAAAGGATCAGTAGATCCATTGACACATAAAAAAATAATGGATATAATAAAAGATAAGAGAGGTGGGTTTATCAACCATTCGCTTCGCGACCGATATCCGTAAGATTGGACGCATCGCGTAGAAAAGGCATTAAATGCCAACCTCTCTCTGTGACAACCGCTTAAAAGGCGGTGACTCGCAACCTGTAGTTGAAATAAATTTATTTGAATGAACTACCGTCACTTATCTTTGCGTAGAGAGCGACGGTTTTTTTTATTTTTTTTGACTTCAGCAAATATCTTTTTCAAAGAAAAAAAGATTTCGCACAACAGAAAAACGATTTCTAAAATAGTTTTAATGTCCGTCAAAATCATATCTCGCCACCTCCTTTTTTTTAGGAGTTTGCGAGCCACCACTCTTTTTCGCAACTGCTATCCGTTATCATATCAAAATTTTTTATTTAAAAAACTTAAATCAAAAATAAAATTATGTACGTGGAACAAAAAATAATGATTTTCAAGAAAACCCATTGACATAAAAAAAATTAGTGGATATAATAAAAGATAGGAGAGGTTTTTAGCCTCTCTCTGTGGCAACCGTTTAAAAGGCGGTGACTCGCAACGAAAAAAATAATCAATTAAAAAATTAATTTAACGTCGCTAATCTTTGCGGGAAGAGTGACGGTTTTTTTTGTTTTTTTTGACTTCGGCAAATATCTTTTTCAAAGAAAAAAGATTTCGCACAACAGAAAAACGATTTCTAAAATAGTTTTAATGTCCGTCAAAATCATATCTCGCCACCTCCTTTTTTTTAGGAGTTTGCGAGCCACCACTCTTTTTCGCAACTGCTATCCGTTATCATATCAAAATTTTTTATTTAAACAAATTAGGTGACGTTCACATAAAAAATAAGTCAAAAATAAAAGCAAATGAAATAGTAGAAATAAAAATAGAATCGAGCTTATCATAACGAGTAAAAACTTTTCTAAAGCATTTCAATCTCAGAAAATATCGCTAAATATTATTACGTTATTTATAAAGTTGTCTATCACGAGTCCGAGGAAACTTACTATTTTTTTTAGGTGGGATAACTGTATTAAACCCATGATTCTTTTCGTAAGCTTTGTCCATCAAAAGATAATTATTATTTTTGGAATAAATGGATTCAATCAACTTGGAACATCGTGAAAGTTGCTAGGAGACAAATGGAAAGCCACTGGATATAAAGGTGTACAAAATAGATTTAACTTTGTTTGCGCCCCCTTTTTGAACGTCCGATACTTTGTTCCTGATTATTTTTATTTTTGTTTGTATCCGGATTCACTTTTATACTTATACTGTCAATAAAGAATATATAATCCTCTTCATTAAGCAGTTTTTGCTTTTTCATGGCTGCTAAAATTTTGGTAATCGTACCGTTCTTCGACCATCTACTAAATCTCATATAAACTGCGTATCACTTTACATATTTTTTTGGTAGTACTCTCCATTTGCAACTATTCTCTATTATGTAAAGCATTGCACACAAGAATTTGTAGCTTGATGTCTTTGCTGGTTTTCTCGCTATCGGCATTAATTCCTCTAGCTTCTTATATTATATTTTTGTTGATTTTATGTCTCTGCCTTACCACTTTTTTCTTTTTGCTCAATCTATTTTCTTATGTGAATGCTACCTAGATAGTGTCTACATGAAAAAAATTTAAAAGAACTACAAATACATAAAGATACA
>CAMVHY010000208.1 GCA_947167415.1 uncultured Clostridia bacterium | reverse complement strand
GAAAATAAAAGAACTAAAAAAGTAACAGTTGACACTAAAATAACAACAAAAACAAATGGCAATGTTAAAATTCCTATTAAAAATGAAGAAATAGCCAAAGAAATGGACATTAAAAACAATAATCTTCAAGAGAATCAAAAAAAAGATGATATTGATAATAGTAAATCAAAAGAAATTATAAAAATAAAGGATGATACAAACATTGATGGTAACAAACAAAATAATATCAATATCGAAGACATTAACAATGATGTTAAAAGCCAATCTAACATTTTGCCTGATAACGAAAAACGAGAGATAAAGATTGAAACAGAACTTCGTCAAGATAATTTAAAGACAAACAAAAATCAAAAAAATAATAGTGAATTGGTTGATATCATATCAAATAACGACGACTCTAACAAAAATGATTCAAGATCTCAAGCTGGTTCAATTTCAACAAAAAATAATGTTGATCTTAAACCAAAAAACAGAATGGGTTCTGAAACATTAGAAAATAAAGCAATTAATTTAAATGAAAAGGGCACTAATCGAAAAGAGAAAGAAACAGATAAAAACAATACTGATGATAAGAAAATTAAAGATAAGATACACGAAGAAAAAACTGAAATCGATAAAAAGATAAAAACAAATAATTCAGATAATGAAAAAAAAGAAGACGAGATCACAAATACAAATGGTACTAATATTGAAAACGATGCTCGAATTTCTATTAAGAACGAAGAGATAGTCAAAGAAAAAATATACATCAAAAATAATAATCCTCAAGAAAATCCAAAAAAAAATGATATTGAGGATAAAAAATTAAAAGAAACTATAAAACTACAGGATAATATAAATATTGACAGCGGTAAACAAAATGATATCAAAAAACAATCTAACATTTTGCTTGATAACAAAAAACCAGAAATAAAAACTAAAATAGAATTTCATCGAAGTGATTTACAGATAAACAACAACACCAATAAAAATCAAGAAAATAATAGTGAGTTGGTTGATCTCACATCAAATAACAATGACTCTAACGAAAACAATTTAATATTTCAATCTGATTCAAAATCAACAAACAATATAAATTCTGGACAACAACAAGGTAATTTAACCATCAAAATTGTTTGCTTGCCGAGTAATATGGAAAGCAAATACACGGAATATGTAAGTATTTTATACGGCCTTGATACACAGATTATAAATAAAATTGATTCGGCTATTTCTAATCTCAGATTTTCCCAAGATTTTAACTTTTTATTGCCATTAAATCAAACTTTAAATAAATATGACAAGCAGAAGGAACAGAAGGAAAAGCAAATAAAACGATACTACATAGATCGTTTTTTTGACAGCGATATTTTTAAAACACATATGCAGGAACCAGAATTTGAATCTGTGTTTGATTTTTCAAATCAGAATGTTCTTAATGAGAATGATATCAATTATTTCTGGAAGCAATGGAAAAAAACTGTGTTGTTGCATTTTGATTCTCAGCAATTTAAAAGCCAAAAATTAAATGTAAATGAAAAAGATTTTTATTTTAATTTAGGGTATTCAGCAAGCAAATCCCATAATATATCGCAAGACTTAGTTAATCAAATTAATTCATCAACAGAAAAATTTAAATATGAAAAACCGGAAGATTTTTTTCGCGGGTATCATATGTTATTCAAATCGGAAACTAAAAAACTTCTAAACAAAGACAATGAATCGGGCACACAAAAATATTATATAGAAAGCTTTTTGATATACCATATGAAAAAGGGCAATATTGATACTAAATTTTTACGCCATGTAGATTTTCGTTTTCGTGGATATCTTTTGAAAAAACAAACGGTATTTAATGATGAAGCTATCAAATATTTTTATGAGTTGCTGAGAAAATTATTGTTGGAAAATAAAGAAAATGAGATTGTCAAAAATCAAATCAGCGATGAGATTAATGGCTTTAGAACAAAAAATTTTGAAGTTAGTATCGAAACTAAGTTTATTGAAAAGCAAGAAGCAGAAAAAAACTTTCGTAATTATAAAATTGCCTTTTGGTTTTCAGTAACATTGGGTGTTTTGTTTAGTGGAGCGATTTATTTTTGGGCATATTTTTCTGTTTTGGTATTTATCGCTATTGTATTTGGTGTTTTTTGTTTCAAAAAATATAAAGATAATAAAACGAAAATATCTGATTTAATAGAAAGCAAGAAGTGTTTGTTGTCGACAAATCAAATAGAATCATATAAAGATTCTGTCAAAGCTGATATTGTTTACGATGCAAAAATTGATTATTTTGCAAAAATACAAGAGGACGAAAAAAAAAGGTATGATGAAATTCTTGAAGCTAGAAATAATATGTTTAGTGTTTCTTCGAGTGGTAAAGATATACTAGGAACAGAAACCAATAAAGAAAGAAATGAATAAAAGTACTGACTCAAAAGAATAATTTATTGATAAAAAACGTTTTTTTAATAACAAATACAAAAAAGGCTGGAGATTTTATTTATTCAGTCTTTTTATTTACATATTTTGCATAATAATTTTACATTTTAATTCACTATTCACTTTATCATCCAAACTCATACAAAATTCATTTTCAAATTTTACGAAGATTAATCAATAAAAAGAGTTTAATATTCATTATATTTGTTATCTCTTTTGTATTAGGTAGCGTTCACATAAAAAACAAATTAAAGATAAAAATAAGAGAAATGGTAGAAATAAAAATAGAATCGAGCTTATCATAACGAGTAAAAACTTTTCTAAAACGTTTTAATCTCAGGAAATATCGTT
>CAMVHY010000207.1 GCA_947167415.1 uncultured Clostridia bacterium | reverse complement strand
TTTGATTTACAGAAAAAGTAAATTGTTTGATGTCATGCGTGAGTTAAATAAATGTGGCGAAAAAATAATTTATAACAGTTTTTTTTATAAAACCTTATTTCATAAGTCAAGTGGTGAAAAATTTTTTGCTACTGGATTTATTTATCGAATTTTAAATTATATATTGGGAATTATTATGCTGATAGGAAACTTTTTTTCGGATAAAAATTTTTATCACGATAGCTTTTTAAAAAAAATATTAGATTCGATTTTTAGCTTTAATCTTAATTCAATAATTCTAAGATCCATCTCATTTAACTTTTTGTCAGATTTTTTTGGTTTAGAGTATAAAAAAATAAATATGGATAAAAACTCGAATCGCATAAAAATAATTTTTTGGTCGTTGATTTTAATTATTTTTTTCTTACTGACAAATTTTATTGGCATAAAAAAATCTTTTTTGATAACAGGTGGAATTATTTTTGCGCTTTTAACATTTTACAAAACAAAATTTGGAATATATGCTTTAGCGTTTTTTATTCCGCTTTTGCCAACAAAATTTATTTTAGCGATTATTTTATTAACATCATCTTCATTCGTGTTTAATTTGTTTTTCAATAACGAACAAATAAAAAATTTAAAGTTTGAGCTCGTAGATCTTTTTGTAATATTATTTGCGACTTTGATTTTATACACAACTTTTATTTCGTATTTGCCATTATTAAGTTTAAAATCTGCGCTAGTTTATATTTTGTTTATTGCATTTTATTTTGTTTTAAAACACACGATAAAAAACCGGAATGATTTATTTGCAATCGTGTCTTTATTCATTTTGTCATCAAGTTTTGTTGCACTAATTGGCGTCAGTCAAAAATATTTGGGCGTAAATTTAAATATTAACGCTTGGATTGACGAAGAAATGTTTTCTGACAATAAAATTCGTGTTTTTTCAACGCTTGATAATCCAAATGTTTTAGGCGAATATTTATTATTTGCGATTCCGATTTGTTTAGGCAGCATATATTATTTTAAAAATAAATTATGTAAATTATTTGCCGGCTTAAATTTGATTTTATTGTTTTTTTGCATGTTGTTAACTTTGTCGCGTGGAGCATGGCTTGGATTAATTTTTGCTTTAGTTTTATTTATTTTATTGCGTGACAAAAAATTTTTAGGTTTAATTTTTTTATTAGCGTTTTTATCGCCGATTTTTATTCCCAAAAGTTTTATTCAAAGATTTATGAGCATCGGAAATATGACAGATACTTCGACTTCATATCGTGTTGGAATTTGGCGCGGCGCTTTAAAAATCATAAAAGATTTTTGGCCAATCGGAATTGGTTTGGGTACAGATAATTTTGTTTATGTTTATCAAAAATATGCTTTGTCAGCGTCATATGCTTTGCATTCACATAATTTTTATTTACAACTTTTGATTGATTTCGGGATCACGGGCTTGTTTTTAGTGTTTGCGATTATATTTTTGTTTTATAAAAAGCTACTCGTTGAAAATAAATTTTTACACGATGATTTTATTAAGACGTTTAAAATTTCTCTTTGCTCAGGATTCTTTGGTTATTTAATTCAAAGTTTGACTGATAACACTTGGTATAATTATAGAATCGTATTTTTATTTTGGTTTATGACAGGCGTTGCAAATATTTCCTTTGATTTATCAAAATTGAATGTATGGGGCAAATTTAAATTTTTGCAGCACAAACATTTCAATTAAAATTATTTTACTAAAAAATAAAAACAAATGCTGCATTGCAGCCTTTGTTTTAACTGTAATTTATCCATACTTCTCCATCAAAATTTTAACTAGAAACATAAATTTTGGATAAAACACTTTATTTTGTTTCATTTAGAAAAGTTTTTGGCTTCGCAGAAACACTTTAATCATAAAATGTATCATAAAAATCTTTACTTTTACTATTATCTTGGGACGGAATATTTTCTTTTTTTTCTTTTTGTGATAATTTTCTTTCCTCCAAGATGCTTCTTTGTTTGTTCAATACATCTATATCTATCTCAGATAATTTATCAAATATTTTTCCAACATGACGTTGAAGCACCTTTTGATGTTTGTCAATAGCTACCCTCAAGTAAAACTGGTTTGCATTACCAAGATTTTCATCACGAGCTATTATTTTTTCAACCTGAAGTTGAATCAACCTTTGACGTCTGACAATAAATTTCATCAAGTCAAAATATTTTGCATCATCTATAAATTTTACCCAGTCAAAATACTTTGTTGCATTACCAAGATTTTCATTATGAGCTATTATTTTTTCAACCTGACATCGAGACAACTCTTTACGTTCGTCAATAACTCTCGCTAATAATCCACAGCACTCTTCATCATCAAATTTTTTAGCACAAGCCATTATTTTTTCAACCTGACCTTGAAACGACTTTTTACGTTCGTCAATAGCTTTCACTAATAATTTAAGGTACTCTTTATCATCAAATTTCTCAGCATGAGCCATTATTTTTCTAATCTGATCTTCAGGCAACTTTTGATTTTCGACCATAACTCCCACCAAGTCGAAATACCTTGCATTATCAAGATTTTCAGCATGAGCCACTATTTTTCTAATCTGATCTTCAGGCAACTTTTGATATTTGACTATAACTCCCACCAAGTCGAAATACTTTGCATTATCAAGATTTTCAGCATGAGCCACTATTTTTCTAATCTGATCTTCAGGCAACTTTTGATATTTGACTATAACTCCCACCAAGTCGAAATACTTTGCATTATCAAGATTTTCAGCATGAGCCACTATTTTTCTAATCTGATCTTCAGG
>CAMVHY010000206.1 GCA_947167415.1 uncultured Clostridia bacterium | reverse complement strand
GAAACTCTAATCCGTCCTGAATAAAACCAGTGCCAGAAATTTTTTAATTGCGTAAAAAATAAACAACAACATGATTCTTTTTCTTCATGTTCGGTTTTTTTTTCCGTTTCTAAATTTATTGCTTCTCCGTGTAAGATTTGTAATTCGCTCATAATTATTACCTACCGTATATTAATTTTTTTACCAACTAAAATAATATTTTCTAAATAAAACCTTAAAACAGATAAAGATCTAAGCCCAACAAAATTTAAACGCCTAAAACTAACACATTCACATTATAAAATTAATAAAATTTAATGTCAAGTATTTTATTTTATTTTTTAAATCCAAATGTATTTTTCAGCCAATAAAAAAACTGCGATTTAAATCACAGTTTTATTTTTTTTATTTAACCCAAAAAAAATCTTTTCTCACTCAATATACTCAAACTCATAATCCAAAATTTTAACCGTATCGCCTTCTTTCAAACCAATTTTTTTTAACTCGCTAATTATATTATTTTCACACATATACTTCTGAAAAAAATCGAATCCGCTCTCAGTTTCAAAATTATTATAGCCCATCATTTTTTCTATTGCCTTCCCACTAACTTCATAATATCCATCACTAATTTTTTTTAATACAAATCTTTCTGTCTCACTTTTTTCTTCCTCAAAATAATCCTCTTCAAAAACAAAAATATTATTATCTTCTTGCCCCAAAATTCTACTAACAAAATTTATTAACTCATCCAAACCTTTTCGCATTACAGCCGAAACCAAAAACAAATCATAATTATTATCCTTACAAAAATTTTTCAGCTCATCCAAATCATTTTCATCAACCAAATCCAATTTATTTCCGACAACAATTTGCCTTTTCCTCATCAAATCTTTTTTATACAAAAACAACTCATTATTAATTTTTTTTATATTCTCAACGACATTTCCGCCATCCAAACATGCAAGATCAACCACATGCAATAAAATTTTTGTCCGCTCGACATGTCTTAAAAATTCATGCCCTAAACCCAAACCCGAACTTGCCCCTTCAATTAAACCAGGGATATCCGCGATAATAAAATCCAAAAATTTATTTTTTACTACGCCCAAATTCGGACTTAACGTCGTAAATTTATAATTTGCAATCTTTGGCTTTGCATTCGTCAGTGCCGCCAATAAACTCGATTTTCCTGCATTAGGCAAACCAATTAAACCAACATCAGCAATTAATTTTAATTCCAAAATCAAATCCAATTCTTTTGCTTCGCCACCGGGTTCAGCATATCTCGGCGCCTGTCTTCTCGAAGTTGCATAATGCTGATTTCCCTTTCCGCCTCGTCCACCTCGCGCAATTATTTTTTTTTGCCCAGCGTAATACATATCAGCAATAATTTTTTTGCTTTTAAATTCTCTCACAACCGTCCCCACCGGGACTTTTATTATCATATCCTTGCCATCTTTTCCCGAGCAATTCTTTTTTGCACCGTTTTCTCCTGATTCAGCAATAAATTTTTTTTTATATCTAAAATCAACAAGCGAATTAATATTTTTTTCAGCTAAAAAAATTATATCTCCACCACGGCCACCATCTCCTCCGTCTGGTCCACCATTTGGAATAGATTTTTCGCGTCTAAAAGAAATGCAACCGGAGCCACCGCGACCCGATTGCACATAAATTTTTACTTTATCTATAAACATATTTTTCTCCAAACAAATTATTTTTCAAAACAATCCTGTAATTACTCCGTTTTCATCGATATCAATATTTTCCGCCGCTGGATTTTTTGGCAATCCCGGCATCGTCATTATATTTCCTGCACGCGCAACAATAAATCCTGCCCCTGCACAAACTTTTATATCATTTATTAAAATCTTAAAATCTTTCGGCCGACCAATTTTTTTCGCATCATCCGACAAAGAATATTGTGTCTTCGCAATACAAACTAATAAATTACTTAAACCAAATTTTTTTATATTTTCAAGCTCATTTAAAGCTTTTTGAGAATAATTTACGCCGTCTGCGCCATAAATATTTTTCGCTATTAATTCTACTTTTTCTTTTATATCAATATTTCTTTCATATAAAAATTTAAACTCATTTTCTTTTCTATCTTCAAGCAAATCAATCAAACTTTTCGCTAAATTTTCTGTGCCAGCTCCACCTTTTTCAAATCCTTCGCTTATTTCTGCTTTTACACCAAATTCTTCACATTTCTTTTTTACATATTCCAGCTCAATATCTTTATCATTTAAAAATTTATTTATCGCAACAATCGCTTTTAATTTATAACACCGAGTTATATTTTCAATATGCTTATATAAATTATTTAAGCCTAAATCAATTGCCTCAAAATTTTCTTTATCAAAATCTTCTTTTTTTACTCCGCCATGAGATTTTAATGCACGTATACTAACTACAATTACAACAGCATCTGGTTTTAAATTTCCTTCGCGACATTTTATATCCAAAAATTTTTCTGCTCCAAGATCCGCTCCAAATCCCGCTTCCGTTACAACATAATCTCCGAGTTTTAAAGCTAATTTCGTCGCGATTAAACTATTACATCCGTGCGCAATATTTGCAAATGGTCCACCATGTATAATCACTGGATTATTTTCTAACGTTTGAACTAAATTCGGTTTTAACGCATCTTTTAAAACAACCGTTATTGCTCCATGCGATTTTAAATCTTTTAGCCTTACAAAATTGCCATCATACTCATAGCCCAAAATTATTCTGCCTAATCTCGCTTTTAAATCCATTAAATCCATAGCTAAACATAAAATCGCCATTATTTCAGAAGCAACACT
>CAMVHY010000205.1 GCA_947167415.1 uncultured Clostridia bacterium | reverse complement strand
ATTCTCACCATACTCCACATACCCATTGATATGTCCTCCTTCATTTATTTTTCAGAATCTTTTTTGTCTTTGTTGTTTGTTTTTTTAAAAAAGCGCACTCAACAGCGTTTATAGCTTTAGTCAAATAAAACTTACAATACAAGTAATTATCTTTAGGCAACATATTTATGCCACTAATATTTTCGATACATCGAAACAGCGGCGCAAAACTCTCAATAAACCTTGATGTAAGCGTCTGATACTCACGTATACTTTCCGGTTGGTTAACATAACCATGCTGGCGATAAACACTCTCTAAATTATCAACATATAATGACATCGCAGCCTCGACTAAATTATAAAATTTCTCAATATCTTTTTGGGCATCACCGATATTTAGATTATTATTTTGACCATTTAATAAACGTGATAGGTAATCTGCATAGTTACTAGTCAATCGGAAAATACACTCAAAATCATCTTCACTGATTGCTATCTTTTTTTGATTCTGTGGTTCATTAGTTTCTTTTTTGCCATTTAAAATATCAATTATAAAGTCGACAGCCAACAGCAGATCTCTATCATCGTTATAACAACCTATTGTCTTTGCGTTTGCATAACTAAAAGCCTCATATAAGCGCTCAGTTGAAATTGAAGCATTCCCATAACATCTAATATATTTGTACCACAAAAAGATGCCGTCTAAATCCAAAAAATTATCATTTAAATCCGAAACATTATCATCTGTAGAGTCAAACTTTATTTTTGTAAAATTATCATCTATCAATTTAGAATTTATTTCATATACATCAAATCGATTTATATTTTCAAAATCAAATTTTTCATTTTCCTGTGGATTTTCATTTTCAATTATTTTATTTTGATGCTCAGATAAATTTTTTCCCGCACCGCTTTCTATTGTAAATGTTTTTATACGATTATGCAGCGTGTTCTTTTGTTTTAAATCTTCTTCCAGTTTTTTAGCTTTATTCATAAGTTCGCGTTCATAACTACCATCCAACAAACCATATGCCGTTAATTCATTTGTAATTTCAACTAATTTTGTATAACCACTCGGTGATATTGTGAGTCTTCTACTTTTACTACTCGAATGTAACAGTAACGGATATAAAAAATTACCGTAAAGAAATTTAATCGACTCGACAAACTTAAGGTATTCACTCTTAAACAGCGTTACCCCATCCACATTACTTTGCGTTGCCAATTGTTGCTTAAGTTCTTCCCTTTTATTAATAAATGCGTAATATAGTTTGTCGATTATTCCACTTATCAGTTTCATATCAAAACCTTTTTTTTCAAGTATGTCTTGTGAAACACAAAATTTTTTCAACAAAACAGCCAAAGCATCAAAATTAATCGCAGCCATAAATTCTAATATCTCAGGCGTAACACTATAAACTTCGTATCTCCAACTTTTTTTAACAAAATTAATGTCATAAGACGCATCATCACTATATTGCGTACGTATTTTCTTTAAAATATTGACAAATAATTCATGACAACTAATTTTTTCCATACCAGCTTTTTCTCTATTAATATTAATGCCCTTTAGATTATTTATTGTGTTTGCAATGTCTTTTACCTTATTCTGCTTCTTGTTTGTCTTTTTTTCGCCTTCACTAAAATTTACGAAAATATTTAGCAAATTAATGAAGTCTTGTGGTAAATTAGAAAGCGTTATAGTTTTGTTCGGATTATTTGCTAATACATCAAGTAATTTACAAGCAAACCCAAACTTTTGTTTTTTATTATACCATTTAGCTGGAAAAACAAATTCATCTATCATTCGATTTAAATCTTCGACACTATATCTCTCCTTTTCGCCACTTTTTATAATACAATTTAAAACGAAATCACTCGAAATAACAAAATCAAATTCTGAACAAACGCTGCGAATCTGCAAAATCACATCTTTGATATCTTCCCATTTCACCCAATATTTTTCGTATGATCTTTGTTTTTGTTCCTGACTAAAACAAACAGATTTCTTAGAACAAAGATCCCACCAAAATTGTTGCTTCGTACCAAAAAAATAATATGCGCACGTCAAAATAAAGTCCAATTTCAGAACTTCCTGATGTTTATTTAAATATATCTTCATTTGGTTTAAAAAATAAAGAAACACAGAAAAGTCATTGATATAGGAAGTCACTTCAAAGCCTTGGGGGATACAATCTCTTTTATCTTTTCTTTTAATCACCTCTCTAAATGTATTTTTTATTTTGTTGAATTTCTTGAATCCACTTCTAATAAGAAACCTCATCTCACTTGGTATAATCAAATTATAATTAGCTTGGTCTTCATTATCACTTTCCGCATTTTGATTCATACCATTTGAAACTGGTTGTAAGTGTTTTTCAATTTCGCGCACTATACCATACAGATCTATACCTTTTGTCTGTTCATCCGTTTGCGACAATATAAACGTGGATTCGTTACAAACCAATATGGCACATGGTTTACTATTGTTTATAGCATCTACATAAAGATGGTATAAATCCACCATCTTTTTAAAAATAAGAAGTTTAATTTTATTCTGGTTATCATTTTTAATATTTTCATTCATTTCATCGCATTTGAAAATACGAGCTTAATTTTTTTTTATTGGCATTATCTCTAGCAAATTCTTTTTTTTTGTCCTTAAAAATCGTTTCGATTTTATCACCTTTCATTGTAAATCGTACTTCATTCCAATTTACATCACCAATATGATTTAAATCTTCCAACGAAAACCCTCCCATATGTTAACCAAAGCATCTTGTGTTTATAAAACATGCGACAAAATTAAATTTATTTTTATAAAATACACGATCGATTCTATAAAAAATGATAATTG
>CAMVHY010000204.1 GCA_947167415.1 uncultured Clostridia bacterium | reverse complement strand
ACAAAGAAAATAAAAAAGAGAAATAAACTATAAAATAAAGTATAATAGAGGGGATTAAAAAAAAGGAGCAAAATAAAATAAGTGATGCGGAGTAGGAGCTAATAGAACCGCACATGGCGGGTTAGCCCAGGAAACATTGAGGTACCGCCAAAGACAGTCGAAAGTTTATCAATGCAGTTGTTTGGATACTTAAAACAGGATCTCCGTGGAGGGATCTACCGCCGGATTATGGCAAGTGGGGCACGGTTAATCGAAGATTTATTTGATGGCACAGAAAAGATATAAAGATATAAAGATATGTGGAGGAAATTATTTGAAATATCGAAAGGTAACAAAAAATTTAAATGGTTAATGATAGATTCAGCTTATGTAAAGGCTTATCAGGATTCAAGTGGTTCTCGCGGCGGAAATCAGGCTATATCAAAGACAAAAGGGGATCAATTCGAAAATACACTTAGCCGTCAATGAGCGCGGTCTGCCTGTAAAGTTTATCGTTACAAAGGGAACGCGTGCCGATTGTAAAGAAGCTATTAACTTGCTCAAAAATCTCGATGCAAAATTATTATTCGCTGATCGTGCTTACGATACCAACGATATTTTGTCTTGTATAGCAAAATGAAATATAAAATCAGTTATTTTTCCAAAACGCGACAAACTTGAACAATGTGGTTATAATCGTAAACTTTATAGTTTTAGATATGTTATTGAGAATACTTTTTTGATTTTAAACGTTGGCATAGCATTGTCACCAGATACGCTGAAACACTCGATGGGTTCATCGCTTCTGTTTATTTCCGTCGTACCTTTATGTATCTGTGATTCTTTTAAATTTTTTTCATATAGACGCTATTTAAATCAAAACGGTAAAAATGAATGTGTATTGAAATAAAAAAAAATATGAAATCACGAATTATGAAAGAAAGATAATTTTAATCGTGATAAGAAACTACAAAAAGTTTTTTTTTATAAAAATATAGTTTGTGTCGGGGGTAATCCGGTGCAAACTATTTTTGATTTGGGCAAAACAAAAAATTTTGAAGCGAAAATTGAAATTGGTGTTTAATCATAAAAAATTTTGATAAAGTCTTGACAAATAAAAATTTTTGTTTGGGAAGATTTTGGTTGTGTAAAAAAATATCGTTGATAAAAGACGGTATTTTTTTTGTGGTAAAAAATTAAATAAAAATAAAAAATGTGTTGACATTAATTTTTTTTGTGGTAAAATATAATTAAATAAGGTTAAGTGGGGGATTTTAATATGTCAATAAAAAATAACGAAACAAAATTGCTTTTTAATGATTTTGAAGACGAAGAAAATAAAAAATCTAGCAGCGAATTGAACTTTTATGTTAAATATAAGGATTTAGGACTTG
This sequence comes from uncultured Clostridia bacterium, assembly GCA_947167415.1. Taxonomy (GTDB): domain Bacteria; phylum Bacillota; class Clostridia; order Lachnospirales; family CAMVHY01; genus CAMVHY01. Next base: position 1,470 of record CAMVHY010000204.1, on the reverse strand, counting down.
ATAACAAAAAGCAATATTATTGTTATTTTTATGAAAAGCAAAATGGAGAAAAAAATTTTGTTTTTGATGAAAGTTATATTACAGAGATACGAAGAAATACTTCTGGTGCGTATAATGTGAAGTATAGCTGTAATAAAAATTGCGTCGGTTTACGTTTTTTTGTTGCAGATCAAAAAATAGAAGATAATGACGCGAAAAATATGTCACTAGAAAAAAATAAAAATGTGACTTGGTACGAAGTTAAACAAGACGAAGAAGGCAAAAGATATATTGCCAAATATAATTGGGATGAAAAAAAATGGGAAAAGACAAATATTTCATTTGCTTGTAGCGATGATTATTTTAGTAACAAAAAACGATGGAAAATTGGGCCATACGAAAAATACGGCGATCACAAGTTCCTAACATACTTTAATAATTATAGTCTAGTTTATATAAAATGTGATAAATTCAAACAACTAATTTCAAATGACATCAACGGTTTTGAAATTGATGCAAATAATACAGATTTTAATCCAAATGTTTACGTGTGTGTTAAATTGCATCCGGGTGGTGATTTTTATCTGGATTGGTCAGGAGATATGAAAAAAGATCTAGTGGAGGACTCTGGAACGGGAAACAATCATAATGGTTATATGGAAGATATGTACATTTTGCGTTTTTATGTTACAAAAAAAAGATTAAGTATAAATGAAGGAAACAAATTTGACGAAAATACACTGTTTGATAAAAACGATAAGATTTCTGTATTCGAAGTTCGGAGAGATAAAAGCGATAATATAGTTTTATGGCATTTAAAGAATAAAGGAAAAAATGAGTGGGAGGCTGTTGATGGTGAAGTTATCTATTACTCCATGGACCTTTTGATAGAGGGTGCCTATAAAGAAAAAATCACATATCATTGTACAACTCAATCAGAAAATGATATATTAAAGTCTTATACCGTAGAGGTAAAGCATTTAGAATACGGTAAAGAAATCACCAGTGAAAATACGGTCAAAATAGAATCAGATTCAAAAACCAAATTCAATCACATCGGCAAAACAATTTTTTTCGGTTTGATTTCAGTTGGCGTTGGTTTATGTTGGGGTTGGCTTTACGCTTTGATTCCGGTTGCATTGCTTATTGTTTTTGCGATTTTGGATTATAAATGTGAATTTAAACTTTTGCCAGGACCAAAAAAAATATTATCGTGTGTTATGCCGTGTTTAAGTTGTCTCAAAGAAACAGAAAAAACAAACAATTTTGAGAGCCCCAAAACTCTTGAAAATGAAATAAAAATAACTGGTAAATAAAAATGAACATTTGTCATACTTTTGATCACATAAAAAAATTAAATGTATAAAAAAATATCGTTGATGAAAAGATCGTCGGTATTTTTTTTGTCTGTAAATCAAAACAAAAAAATTTTGAAACGAAAATTGAAATTGGTGTTTAATCATAAAAAATTTTGATAAAGTCTTGACAAAT
>CAMVHY010000203.1 GCA_947167415.1 uncultured Clostridia bacterium | reverse complement strand
GATATTATATATAAAAATTGTTTGTGGGAATAAAAAAAAATTTAGTTTTGACGCATGTTAATATTTACATTTTTGTGTTTTTTGTATTAAAAGGAGATGTTGTTGAAATGCTTGAGAACAAAGGTGAAAATGATTTAAATAGTGTAAATGGGGAAAACATTATAAACAAGAAAGAGAAAAATAACTTGCTAGAAAGTGATTTTCCAAATTTTAATAATCATAAGTTCGGTATGTTTAACCAAATGAAACCAGGAGAGTATTCGCCGGTAGAACCGCCGAAGCCAAAAATTATTTTTTATGATTATGAGCGCAATGTGTTGAACCAAATAAAAGCAAAAAAGTATTGGGCGTTAAAAACGCTTACCAAGGATCAACAAATTAGTTTTATAAACAAATTAATAGAGCTAACGGAGCAAGGACACGAAAAGCAACGAGAGCAACTTATTGGTACTTCCAAATCAGATGAATATCAATACGTTCTTAATTTGATTTTTAACTCTAATTATCTGACTTATGATGCTTTGGTACAATTGGCTAACTGTTTGTATAAACGTGAAGTTAGTATAAAATACAACAACATACATGGTGAACTCAAGTCTATTTGGGATAGTGTTTTTACTGATCTTACTGATCGTGATATATGTGGTAAAAAAGATCGATCGAAAGTTATGATTACTCCTGCTTTTAAAGTTGAAGTTATCGCGGCTCTTGTAAAACTATTTATTAATCTTGATGATGTTGGGCTTAAAAAATTATCAACTGCGCAAAGAAAAAAAAATAAAAATGCATCAACCCAGCCAAACATCAATGAAATAAGTACTGCTTCTGGTGTGGATACTAATTTAGGGAATAATAAAAAAGATAATAATGATAATAATTTTGTCATCGATAATAGCAATAACAATGAAAATGTCTTAATCGGATCATTAGAAAAAGCAAAGAACAAAAACATATCACAACAAGATGCGGTAAGGAAAACGATTTACGACTATGCTGTTAAAGTCGCTGAAGAAAAATATTCAAAACTTAATAAAGAGTTTTGGTCGCACTTTTTATTGTATGTGGTGGGACTTAGTTTTTTGGTAAGTTTGGCAGGTGCAATTGTTGCAACTCTTTGCAGTTTGTCTGGTTTTGCATCATTTGTAGCATTTGCGGCTTTACTAGTTACTACTTTGATCAACACAGGATCTAGCTTTTATCGAGATTATAAAATATGGCCATGGGATTGGGTTTATTGGTGGAAAGATGCCAGGGGGCAATGTATGGCATGTTTGAAAAGTCAGTACATGCAAGAAGTATTGCTTCAAGGTAATACTGCATCACTAGACAAAAAACTTCCCAGAGAAGAAGAAATGAATCTTATTCAGAATAAGGAAGAAGAAATGCATATTATTCAGAATAAGATTGAAGGTAAAGAATGTGTCAGTGATATTATGTTGAATACGAATAAGAAAGATGCAAAATCTAAAAGAAAGTTATTTGGGTTTTTATGTTGCTTGTGTTTAATTGTGTTTATTGTGTCTGTATTGACGTATTTTTTCCCACATGTGGTTGCAGGAGCAATTTCGTTGGTATTAACCGTCTTTGAGCTTGAGTTGACATTAACAATCCCCGCTGTTGTCGCATCGGCTTCTTTGTGGGCGGGGGGTGTCGCGCTTATTGCAACAGTTGTATTTTATATTCTTTATCACTACAACTGTGGCAAATATCGACAACTAAAATTTGATGTCTATCAAAAAAATTGCCCGAAGTTAAGTAATGGAAAATATTTTGCGAAACTGAATGGTGAACACGGTTATTACGCTTCAGAAGAATTGAAAAAAAATGGTATAAAATTGTCAAATCTAAAAGTTGCTTTCGCCGAAAATGGAGAGAATGACGATAAAAATAGTGAAAGTGAAAATGAATATGAAAATCATGAGAATATTAATTAACTTTAATCAAACAAGCAGGCAATTTGAAAAAAATAACTTGCGAGCTGTGGTCCGGATAATAATTGTCCGTACCACGGCTTTTTTTGTTTTATTAGATTAAATAATTTTTTCGTGTCGATTATTTGATTTAGTGAATTATCTTTTAATTTTTGTTTTAAAAGCTTAAAAATTAATTTTTCGTATTCCGGATGATAAGTTTTGGGATACGGATTTTTTTTGCGCCAAATAATTTCTTGGGGCAAAATATTTTTTTTTTGAATTTCGATTGCACGACGTAAAATTCCTTTTTCGCGCTGGTTATAAAATTTTATTTTCCAAGGGATATTAAAAACATATTCGACAAGTTCGTGATCACAAAACGGAACGCGAACTTCAAGACCATTTGCCATTGACATGCGATCTTTGCGTTCGAGCATATTGCCCATAAAATAATTTATATTTAAATAAAACAAATCGCGTTTATTTTTTTCTTCGGGATTATTTTCCGGGAATTCGGGCGCGTCTTTTAATAAATTTAAATATTTTTCGCGGGCGTAATTTTTCAAATCAAGATTTATTTTTAATAAATTCTCGCGGTCGTCAAAATTTTGCATCCACGGGAAAAAATTATTATCCAAATTCAAATCATTTCGGTAATACCATGGATATCCGCCAAAAATTTCATCTGCACACTCGCCAGACAAAGCGACCGTTACATAATTTTTTATCTCTTTACAGAATAATAATAGCGAAGAATCTATATCTCCCATTCCGGGTAAATCACGCATAAAAAACGCCAGCTCAAGATTATTTGCCAAGTCAAAATTATTTAAAGTGATTTCATAATGATCGGTCTTAAGGAATTCACACGTTTTTTTTGCCCAAAAATCATCGCTGTCGGGCTGCAAAATTGATTTCGAAAAATATTTTTGGTT
>CAMVHY010000202.1 GCA_947167415.1 uncultured Clostridia bacterium | reverse complement strand
AAATTCCTAACACATTCATTTTTTTTTCATACTCCAATTATTCTGCCGTATTCAAACCTAATCTCGGTGTAATAATTCTTTCTGCAACAGAATCATTTGCCAAATTTAAAAACATTACAACGCGCTCCATCGCTCCGCTTTCTTCAAAAGCTCTTTTAAAATAATCTGCCACATCATATTTTACACCCATCGCCACAAAAACAATGCCAAATTTCTCGTTCAAATTATTTCCCAACGAAGCTTGTCTAACGATTTGTGCCGCCAATTTATCATGCGGCAATCCATTTCCAGAAAATATAGGTAATTTCTGTCCACGAATTAACGTTGCCAAACCATCTATCGAAGAAATTCCCGTTTGAATATAATTTCTTGGATAAACTCGCGAAACAGGATTAATTGCACTACCATTTATATTTTTTTTGCATTCAAAATAAATTTCGCCTAAATTATCAATCGGCTCGCCTAATCCATTAAAAATTCTGCCTAGAATTTCCTCCGAAAGCTTTATTTCCATCGGATGCCCTAAAAATTTTACACTCGTATTATTTAACGAAAATCCTTGTATATCACCCAAAACTTGCACAATCACTTTATTTTTATTAATTTCAACGACTTGCCCTAATTTTTTCTTACCATCAATTTTTATTTCGACAACCTCGTTATAACTAGCTTCTTCGTTTTCTAAAACAATAAAATTTCCTTCGATTTTCTCCAAATTCATAAATTCCAAAACATATCCCTCGCTTTAAACTAATTATGCCCGCTTATATTTCTCATAAAAACCATCTATTTCAGTCAAATAATCTCTCAACTTATCCAAATCATCATTTCCAACTTCATATTTCATACTTATTATTTTTTCATATATACCAGACTCAATTAAAACTCTCATAGGAATCCCTAACTCAACTAAACTTTTTGATTTATCATATAAATATAAAACTACTTCCATCATTTTCATTTGTTTTTTAAATGGCACATACGTATCAAAATCATGATAAGCATTTTGCTGTACAAATCCTAATCTTATAACTTTTGCTATCTCCAAAATTAATTTTTGATTTTCCGGCAAAACATCCGATCCAATCAATTTTACAATTTCCATTAATTCGCTTTCTTGATTCAAAATTTTTATCATCTCATTTCGATTTTTTAAAAAATCAGTGCCAACATTTTCATTGTACCAATCTGCAAGATTATCCAAATATTCCGTATAACTTGTTATCCAATTAATCGCTGGAAAGTGTCTTGCATATGCTAAATTTTTATCAAGTGCCCAAAAACATCTCACAAATCTTTTTGTATTTTGCGTAACTGGCTCAGATAAATCACCACCTTGTGGCGAAACAGCTCCAATTATACTTACCGAACCTTCTGTACTATTTAAATTTTCAACATATCCCGCACGTTCATAAAATCCTGCCAATTTCGAAGCTAAATAAGCAGGAAATCCTTCTTCTGCCGGCATTTCTTCCAATCGCCCCGACAATTCCCTCAAAGCTTCCGCCCACCGTGATGTCGAATCTGCCATCATTGCAACATGATATCCCATATCGCGATAATATTCCGCAATAGTAATTCCCGTATAAATACTTGCTTCACGTGCTGCAACGGGCATATTCGAGGTATTCGCAATTAAAACCGTTCTTTGCATTAAGTATGCGCCAGATTTTGGATCTTTCAATTTACTAAAATCCTCGAGAACCTGTGTCATTTCATTTCCTCGCTCACCGCAACCAACATAAACAATAATATCTGCGTCGGACCATTTCGCCAACTGATGTTGCGTCATAGTTTTTCCTGTACCAAATCCACCGGGAATTGCTGCAATACCACCCTTTGCAATCGGAAAAAAAGTGTCAATAATTCTTTGTCCTGTAATCAATGGTCTATGAACAGACTTTTTGTTTTTTATATATCTAGGAACTTTTATTGGCCAAGTTTGAGTCATTTTAATTTCAAACTGATTTTTATTTTCATCTTCAACCACAGCCAAAACAGCTTTTATATTATAATTTCCGTCCTCAACAACTCTAATTATTTTTCCATGAATTCCATCTTTAATCATAATTTTATGCGTAATTAAATCTGTTTCTTTAATTTCTGCGACGATATCTCCTGGTTTAACAAAGTCTCTTTCGTGAATAATAATTTTCGTTGCCCATAATTTTTCTTGATCCAAATTCGAAGCACATATTCCGCTCGATAAAAAATACCCCGATTGTTTTTCTAAAAATACTAAAGGTCTTTGAATCCCATCAAAAATATTTCCGATTATTCCGGGCCCTAATTCTAACGATAACAATTCTCCAGTCGGATAAATTTTATCGCCGATTTTTAATCCTGTCACATCTTCAAAAACTTGGACCACAGAATACTCGCTATAGATTTTTATAACTTCGCCCATCAATTTTTTTTCGCCGACTTTTACCATCTCCGACAACTTAAAATCATCGTATCCTATGGCAAATAAAACTCCAGCATTTATTTTGCTAATCACGGCTAAATTTTCCATGCCTACACCTCATACATAAACAAATTTAATTTTTTTATTAACGTATCCACCGCTAAATTAAACATTTTTTTCCCCCAATGTCAATTTATTTTTTAAATATCAATCTTTCTTTCGCAAAAACAATTTAACTTAAAAATATTTTTTCGATAGTTATATACAAGATAAACAATAAAAATACGGATCATTTTATGAACAAAAACAAAAAAGCACACGAATGCAGTGTGCTTTTTTGTTTTTCTTGATTAAAGAATTTGTTTTTTATATTTTGTTTTGTATGGAGATTGGTTAGCATTTTCTATATTTGATTTATTTTTTTTCTATCCATACACCCTTCTT
>CAMVHY010000201.1 GCA_947167415.1 uncultured Clostridia bacterium | reverse complement strand
CCATCTCTCTTGCTTTTATTTTTGATTTGCTTTTTATGTGAACGCTACCTAATATTATATTAAATTTAAATGTGATATTGGATGAAAATAAGATTGTTTGTTATTTTACTATGTGATATAATTACGTTCGAGACTTATAAGATTTAATTTTGGAGGATGATATGGCTTTTTATTCACGTGAAATTATCGAAGAAATTAGATTGCAAAATGAAATTGTGGATTTAATTTCAAGTTATTTGCCATTAAAAAAACAAGGTAATTCATATTTTGGATTGTGTCCATTTCATAATGAAAAGTCACCGTCTTTTAGTGTAAGTTTTGAAAAACAAATGTATTATTGTTTTGGTTGTGGTGCGGCAGGAAATGTTATTACTTTTGTGATGCAGAAAGAAAATTGTAATTTTCCAGAGGCGATAAAATTTTTAGCCGAACGTATTAATTACGATTTGCCTGAGTCGAATAATCCCGAAACACAAAAAAAAATAGCTTATAAAAAAAAATTATTGCAAATAAATATTGAGGCAGCAAAATTTTTTTATAAAAATTTAATTAAATCAAAAGAATGTCTTAATTATTTGTCAAAAAGAGGTATTGAAAACAGAACGATTAAAAAGTTTGGTTTGGGTTATACAGATGGAAATTTAATTGGGCATTTAACAAATTTAGGATATAATAAAGATGATATAATTAATTGTGGTTTGGCTTGTAAAAATAAATTTAATAATATAAAAGATAAATTTTTTTGCAGGATTATGTTTCCGATTTTTGATGTTCATAATAAAATAATAGCGTTTGGCGGTCGGGTCATAAAAAATGATTTAAAACCAAAATATTTAAATTCGTCGGAAACTATTCTATTTATTAAAAGTGCTGGGTTATATAATCTAAATTTAGCGTGTAAATCAGGTCAAAAAGAATTAATTTTGACGGAAGGATATATGGACACGATTAGTTTATATCAAGCGGGGTTTAAAAATGTTTGTGCGGCGCTAGGAACAGCTTTTAGTGCAAAACAAGCTAGATTAATAAAAAATTATTTTGACACGGTGATTTTATTATTTGATAATGATGGTGCAGGAAGAAAAGCAATTACTCGCGCGATTAATTTTTTGGAACAAGTAAATTTAAATATAAAAATTTTGTTGTTAGAAGATGCAAAGGATCCCGATGAGTATATAAAAAAATTTGGTGTTGATAGCTTTAAAAATTTATTGGAAAATAAATGTATCGACAGCGTCGAATTTAAAATAAATTGTTTGAAAAATAATTATGATTTAAAAGATATATCGCAAAGGATAAAATTTACAAAAGAAGTTATACAAATAATTTTTAATTTAGGTGATATAATAACACAGGAAATATACATACGAAAAATTGCCGATATGTTAAATATTTCTGAAAAAGTAATTTGGGAGGAAATAGAGAAAAAAAATTTTAGTGGGCGAAAAATAAAGATAAATAATTTTGACTCGAAAAATAAAAAATCAAATACAAAATCTGTTTTATTAAACGCCAAAACAGATTTGATAAATATTTTGTTAAAAGAACCAAAGTTTATTTTTAGAGTAAAAAAAGTTTTGCAGCCAAGCGAGTTGGGTAATAATATTTTTGCCAAATTATTAAATTTAATTTATGAACTGGGTGAGACAGATAATTTTATAAATCCATCGATGCTGATAAATTATTTTGAAATTCCAGTTGAGCAAGCAAGTGTGGCAAAAATTTTAAATCAAGATTTTTTTTATTGTGATTTAGAAAAAGCTTTGAATGATATAATAAAAATCGTAAAGAGAGCACATATTAATAAAGAGATAGTCTTGGCGAATGATGTTGAAAGATTAAAGAATTTGCTTGAAAAAAAAAAGGTTATTGGTAAAATTAACTTTTGAGTTGTTTTTTTACAAAAGAGGGGGATTGTTATAGTGCCATTAGATGACGTTACAAAATTTAATGAAATACAGCAGCCAAAAGCTATGACTAAAAGTGAGTTCATTAAACAGCAGATAGCTTTGTTCAGGAAAATTAGATTTATAGCTAATCAAGAAAAAAGTAATGTTAAGTCAAATAAATATACGAAAAAAAAAACAAACCAGAATATAAAAATAAAAAATAAGAAGTTGTATAAAAGACAAAAGGAAATTCGGGCTTTATTGGAAGAAGAAAATAAAAGTGCTTTTGACGTGGCAAATGATAAAAGTTGTTTTGTTTCACCGAAAGTTAATTTAGAATCTCAGGAAAATAAATATGATAATAAACTTATAAAAATAACGCTTTCTGGCGGAACAAAAGTTGTTGATCAAAATGAAGCGGATTTTCAGATTGAAGATGATTTAGATGATGTGACAGGGTATTCGCCGGATAAAGGAAGTGATCTTGGTGGACAAACTGATTTGTATGATGAAAATTCATATAGTGTAGATAGTTTGCCTGATAATAATTTGATTCTATCGGAGCAACTGAATTTAAATGGGTTGTTACAAAAAGCACGAAAAAACAAGTTTATTTTATATTCTAAAGATATAATGGAACACTTAAGTAAGTTTGATTTAGATTTTGAGTTTGATAATATTGGAAAGGTGTATGATTTTTTTGAAAGCAAAGGAATAACAATTGCAAATGACAACGAAGCTAATGGTGAGATTGAAGATGAAAATAATTCTAGCGATAATAATTGGGATACTGGAATAAGTATTGATGACCCGATTAGAGTGTATTTGAAAGAAATAGGTGAATATAAATTGTTAACTCAAGAAGAAGAAATAGAGTTAGCTAAACAAATTGAAATGGGTGATGAACAAGCAAAAAGAAAACTTACGGAAGCCAATTTGCGCCTAGTTGTAAGTATTTCTAAAAGATATACAGGGCGTGGAATGGGTTT
>CAMVHY010000200.1 GCA_947167415.1 uncultured Clostridia bacterium | reverse complement strand
CATTCCGCATTAAATCATAAAAATCCTTATATTTTATGCTTGCACCAAAATCGTCTTTATATAACTTATTATCAACAAAATAATTGAAGCAGATATAATTTATTTTTCTCTCCAAAAAGTAATCTTTGCTCAAATCACTTGTTGAACAACAACTTAAAACAAACGCCATATTTCCTTATCACTCACTTTTATTTTACGTTTATACTAGCACAAATAATATTTTCTACATAAAAAAATTGTATTTGCATAAATCTCTCAATCCAAAAAAATATATTTCGTCAAATAAATTTCATTCGATAAAAATAAAAAAATTTAGTTTTGTTATTTATGATGTAAAAATAACATATTTTAAATCCAACCGCCATCTAAATTTATAATTTGTCCAGTAATATATTTTGATTTATCTGATGCTAAAAAAAGAGTTAGTTTTGCAACATCATCAACATTTCCAAAACAATCCATTGGTATTTGCGTTTTAATATTTTTTTTTTCTTCATCATCAAAAATATTATTCATTGTTGTATCAATCATCCCGCATGCAATTGCATTTATTCTTATTTTTTCAGGCGCAAGTTCTTTTGCTAACGATTTTGTAAATAAATTAACAGCACCTTTTGACGTTGAATAAATTGTTTCGCACGAGGCGCCAACTTTTCCCCAAACCGATGAAATATTTATTATTACCCCTGATTTTTTTTTTATCATCGATTGAATTGCAATATGTGAACAATTTATTACAGAATTTAAATTTACATCTAAAATATTTTTCCATTCACACTCTTTCATCAAATTAAACAATCCAAAATATGAAATCCCGGCATTATTTATCAAAATATCTACATCCGAAAATTTTTTTTGTATCTCATCAAACAAAAACAAACAGTTTTCATATTTCGAAACATCAGCTTGAACCGCCATTATTTTTTTTTTCGAAAACTTATTTTCAAACTCTTTTAACGTTTTCTCTAATTCAAATAAATTTTTGTGTGAATTAATACATACACGAAAATTATTTTCTAAAAATATTTTTGCTATCGCCTTGCCAATTCCTCGCGATGACCCCGTAACCAAAACTGTTTTCAAAATAAAATTTGCCTCCTAAAGTTATTTTTAAAAAAATTCTCGCATATGATTTTATTAATTCACAATCAAAATAAAAATCAAATAGGCAGGCAAAAAATGCGCGACATATTAAAAATAGCAGGAATTTATACGGCTTTAATTTTGGGAGCAGGTTTTGCTTCTGGTCGGATTTTATTTTTTTCTATTAGATTTGGCAGAAAAGGATTTTCTGGATTAATTTTATCTGGATTTATTTTTAGTTTTATTGGATATATTGTCTGTGATTTAGCAAACAAAAAAAAATTTATACGTCCGACAAATTTTTAAGTTTTATCTTTCAAGATTTTTATTGCCTTGCCAAATTTATTATTAAAATTTTTTTGTTCGTCTCTTACTCAACAATGCTTTCAGCAACAGGTGCTTTTTTTCAACAACAATTTGTTTTTAAAAATATTTTTGGCGTTTTATTTATGGCGATTTTATGTTTTTTAATTTATTTTCTTGGAACAAATTTTATGGCTAAAATAAATTTTTTTCTGGCACCAATTTTATTTTTTGGCGAGGTTTTTGTTTGTGTTTACATAATTTTTAATCGCAGTCAAAAAGTTTTTTCTATGCATAATAATTTTTTATGCATTAAAAATGCAATTTTGTATTCTGCTCATAATTTAATAATAGTAATTTGTGTTTTAGTTCCGATCATAAAAACGTTAGAAAAAAAATTATGCCAAAACAGGTACAATACTCGGCGGCTTTTTTATTACATTATTGGAAATGGTTGTCGGTCTCGTAATTTTTTTGAATTATAAATTTGCCGCTAAAAATCAAATTCCAATTTTAGCTATCACAAAACAAATTTAATGCAAAATAAATTTGTTTTACGCAATCTTATTTATCTTATCTATTTTGACAACAACTCAAAAAATTAAATCGTGATCGTGATATAGAAACAAGTTCAAAAATGATTATTTTAGGCAACACGAAAAAAATAATTTTGGCTAATAAAAAAATTAATATTGGAAAATTCACAGTAACAAAATTTTTTTAGTTGAGAAATTCAAAGCAATGCAAAGTATTACTAAAAAAAAATCAAACAGATTTTAAAAGGCGAACACAGAATCATTTGTCTTGAAAAAAATCAAACAAAATATAGGTTAAAAATAATAATTTTTGTTTTTTGCTATCAAGAAATTTTTATTTAATCTTATTTCTAAAATCTAAACATCAACAGATATTTGTGATACAATCACCCTATGTATAAATGTAAAATAAAATCGAGGGAGTTTTAAATTGTGATAGTGTTTGCCGATGCAGTAGATTTTTTTCTTTGCTTGATTGAATTTTTAATATTTGCACGGTGTATTATGTCGTGGATAGTTATGATTGGTGGAAAAAATTCTTTTTCTAGTGTCTTATATGAGCTTACGGAATTTTTTTTGGCACCTATTAGACATTTACTAAATAAAATTGGTTTAAAAAACTGTTTTATAGATTTTTCTCCAATGATAGCATGTTTTTTAATAGAGCTGTTAAAAATTTTGTTTGCCAACTTACTCATTTAAAAATGTTTAGGTAAAAAAAATTAAATCTAAAAACTTAATTTCAGAACAATTTTTTTTGTGCATTAAGTTAGTTTTTTATTTGTAACTAAAAAAAAGACAGCATTATAAAATCAGTGCCATTAAGTTAAGCAAAATTCATATACTTCAAATTTTTTAACTGTCTAGATAGCGTTCATATAAAAAGCAAGTCAAAAATAAAAGCAAAAAATATGGTAGAAATAAAAATATCATCAAACTTATCGTAGCGAGTAAAAACTTTTCTAAAATATTTCAATCTCAGGAAATG
>CAMVHY010000199.1 GCA_947167415.1 uncultured Clostridia bacterium | reverse complement strand
TCACCATTTTTCCAAATCTTCTTCCACCATCTCTAACTTTTAATTAATAAATCAACATTCATTAATAATTTTTTGCTCCAAGACAAAAAATAATTTTTAGTTCAAGCTACTCGAATCATCATTACTTTGAATAATTTCAACTTGAACTCTTTTTCCAAGATGCATAGCAACTGCTTTCATCACGTTTCTAATCGATTTAGCAATACGACCTTGTTTGCCAATAACTTTTCCCATATCAGCCTTCGAAACTTTTAGTTCCAACACTGTAGTTTGCTCACCTTCTATCGCATTTACAACAAAAGGACAATCTGTTAAACCTTGCGCTATCATCTCTAATAACCCTTTTAAATCTGTCATAATTTATTCCTCCTAAAATTTTAAAGTTTAATTTTTTTTTTTAATGACTAAAATTAGTTTTTTTCAATATTAGTTTGACTGAATCCGTAGGCTGAGCACCTTTCAAAATCCAAACTTTTGCGGCTTCCGCATTAATTTTTATCTCAGATGGTTCTTTCATTGGATCATAATAACCAAGATCTTCAATTATTTTTCCGTTTCGTGGTGCTCGTGAATCAGCAACAACTATTCTATAATGTGGATGTTTTTTCGCACCACGTCTGACCAATCTGATTTTTACCAAATATTATCACCTCCTTTAAATTAAATTCAAAATTTAATTACCAAAAAACTTAAACAAAGATTTTTTATCACTTTTAAGCATTTGCATAATCTTTTTCATCTCATCAAAACGCTTAAGCAACATATTAATCTCATTCACTGAGCGACAGCAACCTTTTGCAATTCTACGCTTGCGTGATGCATTAACAACCTCAGGATTCGAACGTTCTTGCGGTGTCATCGAAGAAATAATCGCAGCAATCCTTTTTAATTCTCCTTCAGGATCTGCCTGGCTCAAGTCTATTTTATTTAATCCCGGAATCATTTTCAAGAAATCCTTAAGCGGTCCAAGTTTTTTAATTTTCTGCATCTGCTTTAATAAATCATTTAAATCAAATTTATTTTTTAGCATCTTTTCCGATTGCTTTTTTAACTCTTCCTCGCCAAAAGCCTCTTCCGCTTTCTCGATCGCTGACAAAGCATCGCCATGTCCTAAAATTCTCGATGCCATCCTGTCCGGATGAAATTCCTCTAAATCCGTTAATTTTTCGCCAACACCAATAAATTTTACCGGCTTTTTCGTAATATATCTTATCGACAAAACTGCTCCGCCACGTGCATCACCATCCAGTTTCGTCATAATTATACCATCAATTCCAAGCCAATTATCAAAACTTTGTGCGACATTAACAGCTTCTTGTCCTCCCATTGCATCTACTACAAGCAATATTTCATGTGGCACAACAGCAGATTTTATTTCATGCAGTTCATTCATTAAATTACCATCGACATTTAAACGTCCTGCCGTGTCAATTATAACAACATCAAAATTATTCTGCAAAGCATATTCTTTCCCAGCTTTTGCAATTTTTATCGGTGAAATTTCATTTTCTAAGCTAAATACCTCGATACCAATTTGCCTGCCAAGAATTTGCAACTGCTTAATTGCCGCAGCCCGAAAAGTATCACATGCCACCAATAAAACTTTTTTACCTTGCTTTTTTAATTTTAATGCCAATTTTCCGGCGACAGTAGTTTTTCCCGCTCCTTGCAATCCAACCAGAACAAAAACAGTTAACCTTTTTGCAAATGTCAAACCCGCTTGAGCAAACCCTAAAATTTCAATCAATTCATCATTTATGATTTTAATTATTTGCTGGTCAGGTGTCAAACTTTTTAAAACCTCTGCTCCTTTTGCTTTTTGAGCAATATTATTATTTAACGCTCTCACAACATTAAAATTTACGTCGGCATCTAAAAAAGTCATTTTAATTTCATGCAACATCCTGTCCAGATCTTTTTCAGTTATTTTGCCTTTGCCAGAAAATTTTCGAAATACATCTTGCAACCCGTCAGATATCTTATCAAAAAAAATATTTATCACTTCCCCAAATTAAAAATATAAACTAAAACCCGTACTTTAAAACCTTAACCTAATTTTTTTTCAAAGTCAAATTTTATTCTTTAAAATAATAATCTTCTTCACAAAAAATTTTTTTCTTTAACCATAAATTCCATAACCCAAAAAATAAATTTTAATTAACAACATAAAAAAAATCTCTGACAGAGAGATTTAAATAAACACATATAATAATTTTGTGGCTTTAAAATAAAATACACCAAACTAAATAAGCCGCTTAACTTATAAAATTTTTTTACTAACTATAACGCCATCGCCAATATTAAAAATTTTGCTTTCAAGATTTTTATTTTCAAAAATATTATTTATAAAATTATTCATTCGCGTATAAATAGTCCTTTGACGCCGCGGCACTTCTAATCTTTTTTTAAAAATATTCCCATTCTGAAAAATATCGTCCGCCAAAATTATTCCGTTTAAACTTAATAAATCTAAACAAAAAGGCAATATATTTACATATTGCCCTTTCGCGCAGTCCATAAAAATAAAATCAAATTTTTGCCCATTTAAAATTAAATCAGGCAAGATATCTTTTATATCACCTTTAATTAACTCTATACAAGTGATTTTTGCCAAATCAAAATTTTTTTTAGCCAACTCAATCATTTTTTCAGATATTTCTATGCTAAAAATAATTCCGTTTTTATCTAAAAATTTGCTCATCAAAATACTTGAATAACCGATTGCACAACCAAGTTCTAAAATCCTTCTCGGTCTTCTTAAATCTAAAATTAAACCCAAAAATCCAGCAACTTCTTTCGACACAATCGGAATATTATTTTCTCCGGCAAATTCTCTTAATTCAAATAAAAACAAATCACAATCTCGATTTTTTTCATCAACAAAACTTTTTATTTTATCATCACAATTCATATTTTAAAT
>CAMVHY010000198.1 GCA_947167415.1 uncultured Clostridia bacterium | reverse complement strand
AATAATAATTTTAATCATTCCACATAAAATTTATGACCACACCGCATACAAATATATAACCGATTCCGATGGTAAACGTATCAAAACCGATGAAATAGAAAAGATAGAATATAAAGTGCCAAATGATTATGATACTGATATATCAGCTGAAGATCTTATGGATTTGATGTTAAAGGTTCAAGCTATAGAAAAAAATTTAAATGATGAACTGAGCAGTGCCATATCTAATTTTAATGAAGATAAAATATCTAATTCTAATAAAGATAAAAATGAAAAAACAAAGGCTTTTTTAGATACTCTAATTAAGTTTCAAAAGGCGGGCGTATCGTTAAGCAATGATCAAATTGTATCAGTCGTTGGAAATTCAAATATGGTAGAAGCGATATTTAATGTTGTAGATAGTGGTAATTGTGATCCTAAATATATCGGCGTATATAGTTGGTTTGTAAATGATCATAAAGGTGTTGTAAGTTTGATTGATCTTAATTTTTTAAAATTAGAGTGCCTCAATGCCGATAATGCATACAGTTTATTTGTTCAAAAAGAGAGACAAGAAAAAAATTTTACAATCAAGGATAAAGCAAAATTGTTATTGACATTCTGGATAAATAGGGCGTTTGATAAAAAGCTAATCGAGAAAATAAATTCATATATTATTAAAGAGATGTTGGAGCAAAACAGAGAATGTGCAAATCAAATCATAATAAAATTTATAAGTCAGTTTGATAACGAAATTATAGAAAACTTAGATTTAACTGACGGCAGGCTGTCAAAGAACGCACTTAATGAAATTTTTTATAACAAGCATAAAATCCTTTTAAAAAAACAGATTTCACAAATTAATTGTTCTGAACTGAATGATTTGTCTATCAGGATATTATTTGAAAATCATTTAGCAGACATATCTCAAGATAATGTAAATACTTTTTCTGATATTGCGCTTAAGGAATTAACGCTACCTCGACTTGTGCAATTACTAAAAACAAATTCTGATTTGGATTTTTCTAAACATAAAAATTGGCTACAAAGTTTATACCTTGATGAACTATATTTAAAATTTAAGAAAAATAAGAATACTAAACTATTTGTGCGTTTTGTTGCTAAGCACATAGATATTTTTTCGAAAGACCAAATTTTATCTCTTAGAAAGTATGTATTTGAACAATTTAAAGATGACAAGTCAACTTTAGGAGACGATGCCAAAAAAATTTTAAACAAGTTGGCAGAAATCGAAAAAGAAGGAGCAGATTTAGAAAAAAATATTGTTAAAATAACTGGAATCGAAGAAAAAGAAGATAATTTATATCCACGGCAAGCTATAGTAATACTAGTTAATATCTATCAAAAGTCACCTGATGAACTACAAAAATTGTTATCTTATTTAATTAAAAACAATGAGCTTTTTGCTTGGTATGTTAACCGTGTATTTTATGGTATACTCTTTGAGGCAAAAGATGAAATTATAGCAAAGTTTTTTTCTAATTACCAACAGATGTATGAAAAAATCAGTGCTGACGACAAAGATAAATATGCACAGCTTGATGAGAATGGTTTCAGAGATTGCCTTTGTGAAATAAGAAAAATGTTCAAAACGATTTTAAAAGAAAACAAGGATCCAAAGGATGCCAGTAAAGGAAAGAATATTAATGATCTATGTTTGTCAAAATTATTGTGGATCATTGATGAGATAAGTAGATCGCAGGGTCTTTTAGATCTCTTATCTGATAAACAAATTAAAAGCATTGATATGGAAAATTCATACTTGTCGCCTAAAGATTTATATTCTCTTTTAGATAGATTTGGAAATAAATTGGAGTACAAACAATTTTATAAATTAGTTTCGAGTTTTAATGATAAAAACATAGAATTACCAGATTATACTTGTTATATACCCAATAAAAATGATAGTGTAAGTTCTGGTTTTCTGGCTAAAATTGCTTTGATAAGTAATTTTATTAATGAAAAAGAAAAAGAATTCCAAGACAAATATTTTGGTATCAACGATAAGTTTGATGCCATTATATCACAGTTTGATAATCTCATTAGTAAAGTTGGTGTACAAATATATCCTAGCGATAATGCAAAGCAATGCGAATACTGTACGAATAATAGGCATAATCGCGAGAAGTTTCAAGAAGAAAGTTGTAATACAAAAAACGTCTATAATGATTTAAAAGTTGGTAAAGATGACAAAATGATAGTCGATAAACTGGGAAATTTAAACGATGAATTAAACAACAAAATAAAAGAATTGGTTGGAGAGGTAGATAAAATAGAAGAATTGGATAAAATAGTAGCAGAAATAAAAAAATCGAATAAATCGGAAGTAGAAACAGAAGAATTGTATCAAAAGTTAGTAAAAACAGAAGGCCTGGATAAACCGGTAGCAGAAATAAAAAAATCGAATACAAAGGTAATAAGCATAAAAGAATTGGATGAGATAGTAGCAAAAATAAAAGAATCGGATGAATATAAAAAAAAGATCAGCAGCATTATTACAGATTTTAAGCAAAAACTAACAGATATAAAACAAAAAATGGAAAAATTTGATCAACTATATTATGGGCGCAAAAACAAATTTTCTAAATTGAAAACAAATTTTTTGGCTGCATTAGGCAATTTGAATACTGGAAAAGTTTCAATGTGTTTTAGAAATATGTATTCAAATTACAAGAATAATTACTCAGATAATAAGAAATGGGAACTAAATCAGATAGTTATAAAAGTAGGGGATAAGGAAAATAAATATACATTTAACGAATTTTTTATAGATGGTTTTATTAAGATTCAATCCGAAAAACATCAAGATGGAACAGAAAGTAATTTTTCTTTAAGACAAAAACAGTCTATGGGTATTATAAATATTATTGATAAAACAGAAGAAAAAGATGAAAAAGATGCTAAAAATATAAAAGTTACAAAGGCTGAGCA
>CAMVHY010000197.1 GCA_947167415.1 uncultured Clostridia bacterium | reverse complement strand
TTAATGTTGCAAGATATAATTTGCACAGGGTTAAAGAAAATTTAAGCTTTGATAATTTAGTTTTTGTCGCTGATATTTATAAAGTAATTGAGAATGAAAAGCAAAGCGATGTTAAAATTTGGCTTAATAATATAAAAACGGATAATGATTGTAATTTGATAAAACCGGTTTTTATTTCGATTGTGGGGTGCAAAAAGTTAACAGAAAATATTTTGAAAAAAAAAATAAGTGTTTATGAAGCAGTAATGATTTATGATAAAATTAAAAGTAGGATAGTGAATGATAGATTATCGCAAGATAGTTTAAATAGTGCGTTTAGTATTGTAATGAGTTTGCAAGATGATAAAAATTTTCGTCAGGAGCAATTGGATAATGCGATAGAATTAATTAAGTTAATTTATGATGATAGAGAATTTGAAGAGATTAAGATTTTTATAAGATTTTTATCTGTGTTTGATGAGTTGCCAAAATTGATAGAAAAAAATAATTTTGGGTTGACTGAAGTTTTGCCTGTAATGCTAAAAATTTATTTTACGGGCGGAGAAATAGTTTTAAAAAAAAATTTTAGTTTTAGTGTGATAAAAAAAATTAGTTTGGTATTGGAAAAATGTAATAAAAGTGAAACACGAATAAATAATGTTTTAGCTTTGATAAAAAAAATCGATTGTGATAATGAGTTTTATTATTGTGAGAGATTTTTATTGAGATTAGTAAAAGATAAAGAGTTGTTTTTTAAAAACATGAAGCAAGTTAAAAATTTATATGCAGGATATTTTGTTTTCTCACAAGTAAATAGTTATGTTTTAGAAATTATTGAGCAAGAAAAATTTAGTTTTGAAGTAATAAAGAAATGCGAAAAAATAATTTTAAAACGAAAAAATAATGGACGTGATTTGATTTGTGATTTGATTTTAAGATTAAAAAATGACTCTGAATTTGTTTTTGCTGAGAAGTTTTTAAACGATTTTAATGGGAATTTTAGTTTGGATGAAAAAGATTTTGATTTGATAAATTTTATTGCTGGTTATTATAAAAAATTATTAAGTGTGTCTGAATATGATGAGAATGAAAATAAAATTTTAGAGAATAAAAATTTAAGTTTTGAAGATTTAAAAGACGCTATAAAGTTTTTTGTAAGTGAAAAAGATAATTTTAGGGCTGAAAAAATTTCGAGTTTGATTTGTATGATAAATTCTAGCGAAGAATATAAAATTTTAAGACCGTTTTTTAAAAAATTAATTGAGCACGAAGATATTTTTTTAAGTAATCAAAAGGTTTTAGTTACGTTTCGTAAAATTGTTTATGATGAAGCAGATAGATTTAAGATTAGAAAAATATTTAATAATAGATTTTTGGATTTGAATTGCAAAATTGAGGCGATGAGTTATTTAAAAAAAATAGATAATGAGATTGAAAGAGAAAGATTAGCAAGTTTGATTTGCGTTTTAAGAAGTAATAAAATTTTTGATGATATAAAATTATATTTTGATAAGCTGAAAGGTGTAGAAAAATTAATTTATGATATAAATGCTAATTTGATTAGTCCGGATTATATAGTAAAAATTTTTGAATTGGATTTGGATGAAATTTGGCTTGAGAATAATATAGGTTATGATAGATTAAAAAAATTAATTTGGTATCTGGTAAAAATAAGTAATGAAAATAAAAGAAAAGATATTGTAAGGCTGATGAAGTTAGTAAAAAATAATGATGAATTTGATGTTATATTTAAGCATATAAAAGATTTGATTGGAAATAAAAATATTATGTCGGAAATTAATAGCATGAAATTTAGCTGTGATGTTATTTGTGGAATATATAAGTTTAAGGCGGAAAAGATTTTTAGAAATGAAAATTTTAGCTTTTTTGGATTTAGCGCGTTGAAAAAAATATTGGAGAAAGCTAATGATTTTTTTAGACGGAATTATATTATAAATGTCGCATGTAATATGAATAATGAAGCAGATTTTATATATATAAAAGAATATTTATTGATGGGCGAAATAGATAAAAATGATAAAAATTATGTTGCACAGGCAAGTAAGTTTTATGTGGAAAAATTGAGTGATAAGTATGGAAAAGAACATGAAGATATAAAAAATAGTATTATAAGATTAGTCAGCGAACGAAAATTTTCGTATGGTGTTTTGGAACAGATGGCGGATTTATTAAGTAAATATAAAGAAAAAAAAGAAAGAAATGTGTTATTTAGCAAGATGGTTAGTCTAAAAAATGATAAAGATTATGTTGATAATATAGATATGGTTTTGGATTTTTCGCAAGAAATTAAAAGTGATGAAAAAGAAAGTTTTTTAGCTAGAATGAGAAAAGCTGAGCAAGCAGCGAATAATGCAAATACTTCAGGATCAGGAAGTGGAAGTGGAAATAATTCTAATTCGCCGTTGATTTTTAGCGATGGAAATTTAATTTTTAATCTGGTTAATAAAAATTTGATTTTGCAATTTAAAGATAAAAAACTGGTAATAATGACGACGGAAGATTTTGCAGAAAAAGATGATACGGTAAAAGCGAATTTGATTAAATTTGGAATAAAAATTAATCAAGAAATAGATAAATATTTATATTTGTTTGACGGAGATGGAATTAAATATTTTAATGAGTTTAGAGATTATTTAAATGAAAATGGTGACTCAGCAACGATTGAAGAAGACCAAGATCAGGGGATAACTTATTGTTGTTTGATAACTCCGCAAAATATTGAAGCTGTTATAGGTGTTCATGAATACTTTTATGAAATGAAAATGAATGAACGTGAAAATGAAAATGAAAATAATGATAATAATCAGGATGAGTAGCGTAATGAATAAAATTGGTAGATTTAAATAAAATACTCTCGGTGATGCGAGAGTTTTTTGTTTGCAAGGTAAAAATCTTATAGAAGTCAAATTTTCTTGTCGAAAAATATTTTGGTAGAATAA
>CAMVHY010000196.1 GCA_947167415.1 uncultured Clostridia bacterium | reverse complement strand
CAGCAGATAGTTTAACTGTTGGGCATTTTATTCCGATTATGGCAATGTCGCATTTACAACGCGCGGGACATACACCAATTTTTTTAATCGGTGGCGGAACAGCAACAATTGGAGACCCAACAGATCGTACAGAAATGCGGCGCATTATGACGCGTGAAGAAATCGAGCATAATGCAAATTGTTTTAAAGAGCAGTTAAAAAATATTATTGATTTTGATAATGCGATTATAGTAAATAATGCCGACTGGCTATTAAAATTAAATTACGTAGATTTTATAAGAACTTACGGTATACATTTTTCGGTTAATAAAATGTTGACGGCGGAAGCATATAAAACACGTTTTGCTCGTGGATTGTCATTTTATGAATTTAATTATATGTTAATGCAAGCCTATGATTTTCTTGAGTTATATAGGAATTATAATTGTACTGTGCAATTTGGTGGTAATGACCAGTGGTCAAATATTTTAGCGGGCGTTGATTTAATCAGACGAGTTGAAAATAAAACTGTTTATGGCTTGACTTTTAAATTATTAACTAAAAGCGACGGGCAAAAAATGGGGAAAAGTATGGCAGGCGCTATTTGGCTTGATAAAAATAAAACTACTCCGTATGAATTTTTTCAGTATTGGCGTAATATTGATGATAAAGATGTTGAAAAATGTTTGAAATTATTAACGTTTATTGATCTTGAAGATATAGATAAATTATTAGCCGGGGATATTAATTTAGCAAAAGAAAAATTAGCGTATGAGGCTACGAAATTAATTCATGGAAAAGACGAGGCGGATAAAGCGTTACAAGCAGCGAAAACTTTATTTGGTGGAAAGAATTTTGTTGATAGCATCCCCGTGATAGAAATAGAAAAAGATATTTTTGTGGATAATAGTGAAATTAATATTTGCGATTTGTTGTTAAAAATAAATTTAGTGCCGTCGAAAAGTGAAGTACGACGAATTATCTCGCAGGGTGGTTTAAAAATAGATAATAATAAAATTTTGGATATAAATTATTCTGTTGGCGAGGATAGTTTTGATGATAATGGATGTATTTTAATTCAGAAGGGCAAGAAAATTTTTTATAGAGTAAAATTAAAATAATAGTCAGGTGATCACAGATGAGGATAGGAATTTTTACGGATACTTATTATCCGCAGGTAAATGGAGTTGTAACGTCGATTTTAATGCTTGAAAAAGAGTTAAGAAATTTAGGACACGAGGTTTATATTTTTACGACTTCAAATCCGAAATCAAAAAAAATTTTACCGAATATATTTAGATTGCCAAGTATGCCATTTATTTTTTTGCCAACTTATCGTATTGCTTTTTTTTGTTCACCAAAAATGTTACGCAAGATAAAAAATTTTAATTTGGATATTATTCATACACAAACAGAATTTTCGATTGGGTTATTTGGAAAAATGGTATCTAAGTTTTTAAAAATTCCTATGGTTCATACGTATCACACTATGTACGAAGATTATGTTCATTATATAGCAAACGGATATTTTTTTAAGCCAAAAGCGGCTCAAAAATTTAGCAAGATATTTTGTAATATGGCACAAACAGTGATTGTACCGACACAAAAAACAAAAAATTATTTAATTGATTATGGAGTAAATAAACCGATAAAAATAATTCCGACGGGAATAAAATTAGAAAAATTTATGAATCATGTAGCACCGGAAAAAATTACGGATTTGAAAAAAAATTTGGGCTTGAAAACTAGTGATTTCGTAATTTTATTTTTGGGAAGAGTTGCAAAAGAAAAAAGTATAGACGTTTTGATTTCGCAGATGCCAAATATTATAAAAAAAGTAAAAAGTGCAAAGTTATTAATTGTTGGCGGCGGTCCATATCTGGAAAAATTAAAAAGTTTGTCGTATGATTTGTGTGTTCACGAAAATATTTTTTTTACAGGCGAAATTCCATGGCAGCAAATAAATTCATATTACAAATTAGCAGATGTTTTTGTCACTGCTTCCACTTCTGAGACACAAGGTTTAACTTGTATTGAGGCAATGGCATCAAAAATTCCAGTAATTTGTAAAAATGATGCGAGTATACAAAATTTAATTGAGAACGGTAAAAATGGTTTTGTATTTAATAATCCAGAAGATTTGGCAAATATAATTTATGGTGTAAAACAGAATCCACAATTAAGAAAAAAAGTTATGTATAACGCGATAGCAACGGTTAGTGGATTGTCTTGTAATTCGTTTGCAAAATCTGTCCAAGACATTTATTATCAAGCCATCCAAAATGAATACGAAAATAGAATGGCGAAAGTATAGCCATAGTTTGTTTTTGTTGTAATTGGAGTCATATTTAAAACCAAACCAATCAGATCTATGATTGGCTTTTTTAATTTTAAAAATAAATTTTTTTGTTATAAAGAAAATTCGTGACCACTTATGTTTCTTTCGTGTTGATTAGTTTTGATTTAAAACTACCATTTTTTTCATTTGTATTGATTTCATTTTCATTTGATATTGTTTTGTTCTCATTTTTGTTTACGTCAAACGTTAAAATTTTTTTAAGTTCTGGCTCTTTAAAATTTTTTATTTTATCCAAATCATAAAATGCGATTGCTCGATTAATCGATTTAATTTCGTTATAGTTTTCTTTTAAACATAAACCTAAACGACTTCCAACTAGGTAGCGTTCACATAAAATAAAAATATATTGAGCAAAGAGAAAAAGTGATAAGATAGAAGTATGAAACTGACAAAAACACAATATAAAAAGCTAGAGGGATTAATGCCGATAGCGAGGAAACCGGCGAAGATATCAAACTACAAATTCATGTGTGCAATGCTTTACATAATAGAGAATGGTTGCAAATGGAGGGCATTACCAAAAAAATATGGAAACTGGCACACGATTTATATGAGATTTAGTAGATGGTCGAAGAAACGGTACGATTGCCAAAGCTATTGCTTTTTTTCTTTAAAAACTTAATTTTAGAA
>CAMVHY010000195.1 GCA_947167415.1 uncultured Clostridia bacterium | reverse complement strand
TTTTGTATCCTATATAAAACCTGCGATAGCAACGGTAGTTTTTCTTTTTACTTTTGGTATTTCAAATTTTTTTATTTCGAGTTTATCTGACGACAAAAAGAAAATAAATAAAAGTCCATATCCAACACGCATTGACACATTAAATAATCGAAACGAAAACGAATTTGATATAAGTGAAATATCAAAACAAAAAAGTTTAATATCCCAACCAACAACCGAACAAAAATCAAATGATCAATTAAGCGGTTACGACAAGGAAACTTAAATCAAGATAAATAAATAAGGTGTGATATGTATGCAAAAAACTGACACGATTTTTGTGTCAGCTTTTTTTTGCCAATTTGATTTATTAATCGATTTTATTTTTGGGATTGCAAATTTTTTAATAGACATGAGCTTAAAAAAATATAAAACGCAAAAAATAAATTTATGTTTGTCAAAATTTAATTGCATGATAAAATGCGCATTGGCACTAAAATTTTATTTTGCAAATATAGATTAGAAAAAGGAGTTTTAATATGGCCAAAGCTAAAAATTTAAGATTGGCAATTTTGTTAATTGCGTTTTTATCGATATTTTTTTTTGGTTGTAGCGCGTCGCAATCAAATGAAAATCAAATTTCAAAGCATAATATTAAGATAACTGATAAAGATGGTGTTAAATTATCGGATGATTCCTCAGACTTTGTTGTTTTGAGCGAAGAAATTCCGGATGTTATTTTAGAAATTCGTTATTATTCGACATATAATTTTGTTGGTGACAGAATAAATGGTTATGAGCAACCAATCGCGCTTATAACAAAAGAAGCGGCAACCGCACTTAAAAAAGTTAGCGACGAACTTATCGAAAAAGGATATAGATTAAAAATATATGACGCGTATCGTCCACAAAAAGCTGTTACGCACTTTGTAAATTGGAGCAAGGATTTAAATGACACTAGAATGAAAAAATATTTTTATCCTGAGTTAGAAAAAAATGTTTTGTTTGAGCAAAAATATATTTATGAACATTCGGGACACAGTCGCGGTAGCACAATTGATTTAACTTTATTTGACATGGTAACAGAGAAAGAAGTTGATATGGGCGGAACGTTTGATTATTTTGGAGAATTAAGTCACCCTGATTATAAAAATATAACTACTGAACAATATGCAAATCGTATGTTATTACGCGAAACAATGATGAAACATGGATTTAAACCTCTTGCAGAAGAATGGTGGCATTTTACGTTAGCGGATGAACCATTTCCTGATATATATTTTACGTTTCCTGTCAATATAAATTCAGCGGACACGACAAAATAATTTTTTGCTTTGGTTAGATAAAAATAACTTGTTAAAAAACTGACACGATTTTTGTGTCAGCTTTTTTTTCCAGTTTGACTGATTAACTTGTCTCGCTCTTGCAATTGCAAAATTTTTTCTTAATATATCATTAAGTTGATTTGTCAGATTTTAAATAAAATAAGTTTTCAAGTATTTTTATGGTTTATCAATTTTTTTCAAAAAAGAATTGACAGATTGCATTTTTATCATTATAATTGAAATATGGTAGTGATAATGGCTATCTATAAATAATTATTTGAATCGAAAAATTTTGGAGGGATATTTATGAGCGAATTTGCGAACGATAATAATGATGCTGGAATTAAAAAAAATATAATTTCATCATCGACTTCTGAAAATGGGCCAAAGACTAAGTTGAGCTTAGACAATGAGTACGATTTTAGAGGTGAAAAAACAAAGCGAAAAATCAAAAATATAATTAAAAACGGTAAGCCTAAAGAATATCATCCAAAGATATTGCCACAACCATTGAATTTCATTTTGGGGCCTAATAATATTATCAATCCAATGATTTGTCGAAAAAATAAATTCGACCTCAATAATGTCGGAGTTTCTAATTCATCAAAAATTATACAATATGGAACTACCAATCGAACAAATAGTAGTATTAAATATCAACTCGGTATAAGAGCTAATCCATTTTTTCCGAAAGACATAAAATTAAAAAAAGATTGTAATGATTATGTAGCTAATACGATAGCAAATCATAAAGAAACTGTTATGTGTATCAGTGGTGATGGTTTATTTATCGGTCGTATATATGGGTTTGCGCTTGAGAATTCGGATGATATAGAATTCACTAGCGCCTTACGCCGTTTATGGATATATTATATTGACAAGAAGGACATTGACATTAGTTACGATATGGCAGTCAAAAAAGAAATATGTGTATTAAACGGCACTAACAAAAATAATATTTTAAAATTAATAAATGAAATTAAGATTAGGGTAGATTTTAATGATTACGTTAATAATGCAATTAAAAATCATGAAACGAAACCTTTATTTAGAGTAGATGGCAATGATTTGGTTGATGATAAAAGTTTTACATTTGGTGAGGCAACTCAGCCAAAGCTAAAAATAAACCAAGTGATAAACAAATTGTGGAAAAGTTATATTGAGAAAAAGAATATTAAAATTGGCGACACGAAAATTTTTGAATTAAGTCTTTTAAGTACAAAATGTATATTAAGCGATGAAAATAAGAACAAACTTTATAAATTATTTAACGATGCTAAAAAGAAAGCTTTTGACGAACAGGCAAAAAATTCTGAGAAACAAGTTATAGAAAAAAAGGAACAAATAAAAAAAGAAAAACAAAATGCTATAAGACAAAAATGCTCAAAGTATGTAGACGTTTTAATTGATAATATGGATATATATAAATTTGAAAACAACTATATAGTTTGTGGTAAGTCTGGCTATTATAACTATAAAAAATATCTTTTAAGTAGTGAAAATACAACTGATAAAATGTTACAGGCTGCATCGGATCTGATATGCGAGAAGCTTATAGATGATAATATTTCTGCGATAAAATGTGAATATCAGGAATTAAAGCAAATTGCAGATGAAGTTATAGAATCCAAGAAAAATAAAATTAAGGAAAAAATTGCTTCTGACATAGAAAAACGAAAACAAGTT
>CAMVHY010000194.1 GCA_947167415.1 uncultured Clostridia bacterium | reverse complement strand
TTAACATAAATGTTTTTCAAGAAACTCACTTTTAGGATAATTTTCTTTCATAAAATGAACTAATTTATCCACAATTTTAGTTCCCCATTTTTCTTGATTTACTTTTTCATTAATATATTTTTCAAAATCCCAATATAGTGAAATTAATTCTTCATTTACTTTACAATATGCATTATTTCTTCGAATTTCAATCATTTGAGCAATTTCATTAAAATTTATTTCTAAATCATTCATATTTTAGTCTCCTTCACTATTTTTTACATTCTTACAAAAAGGATAATTAGAACAAGCATAAAAAGTGCCTTTTGAGGTGCTTTTTTCAATTATATAGCCACCACACTTATTACAAATAATTTGATTTTGCAAAACATTTACGTCATTAAGGGTAAAATCGCAATGCGGATAATTACTACAACCTAAAAATTCTCGATTATCTGAAGAATTTTTACGAATCACCAAATGACCTTTTTTGCATTTCAAACATTTTGGAGCATTTTCGATATTGAATTTATTTTCGTGAGATTTTTCAACTGATTTGTTGGAAATTAATTCTTCTAAAAAGCTAGAATAATGAGTTTCTGGTGCAATTAAGTATGTTCGATTTTTTGTACGCGTAATAGCCACATAAAAAAGGCGTCGTTCTTCGGCATATAAATATTCTTCTTTATTAGCAAGAACTAAAGACAAAACAGGATCACTTGAAATTCGGTTTGGAAATCCAAGCAAACTATTTTCCATATTTAATAAAATAACATTGTCTGCTTCTAGACCTTTTGATTTGTGTACTGTCAGAAAAGAGATTTTGAGATTTGGGAGTTTTTTATAAGTGACTTGAGATATTTCTTCATTGAATTCAAAAATGTCGTTATTTTCCAAAATTTTGTAAATATCATATTTTGTTCGACCAAGTAATAAAATATCAGAAGCTTCACTAAATTCTATTAAGATATCTTTGATTGCGTTTTCCACAGCTTGTGGTATATCTTGTGAATAACTTATCATTCTCAAAGGATTTTGAATATGCTTATCAGATTTTAAATCTTTTTTGAGTTGGTTTGGATTTTGTGTAACAAAAGTACTTGCAATATCTATTAATTCTTGAGAATTTCGATATGTTTTTTCGATTTTTAAAAATTTAGAAGGGCCAAAATATTTTTCAAAATTGCTAAATAAATCGATATCACTTCCTGAAAAACGATAAATAGATTGCCAATCATCACCGACGCAAATTACTTTGCTATTTAACTGATTTTGAATAGCTTTAATTAATTTAAAACGACTTACAGAAATATCTTGATATTCATCAATAATAATATATTTATAATTTTCTGGAATAAAGCCAAGTTTTATAATTTCGGTAGATTTATTAATCATATCATTAAAATCAATTTTTCCAGCAGAAGCAAGTGAACTCTCATAAAAATCGTAAAATGATTTGAAAATTTGCAAGAAAATTTTATTGCGATTTTTTAAAAAATTATTTTCATTTTTTTCGTTTTCTTCTACGATTTTATCAATATCAGACATTTGCAAATTATTAGATTTAAATAAACTTAAGAAAGTTGTGATTAATTTAATAAATTCTTCGAATTGTTTATCTTTTTGTTCAATATAAATTTTAGAAAAAATATCTTGTAAATTTGCATCTTGAAAAATAACACCATTTTCGAGAAGTAAATTTTTTAGTTTTGGAAGTAAGGAATAATCTTTATTATAATATGAATAAGTTTCGATTAATTTTGTATTGTGGATAGTATGCAAGTTGCGTTTTAAATTAATTTCTGCTATATATTTTTGTTCTTCATATTTACTTAAAAATTTAGAATGACCTTTTTCATCAATCGAAAAATGCTCCAAATACAAATCATTTTCTGGTAAATAAAAATTCATATAAACTTTGCGTTTGAAAGAATTTTCTGCTTCGAAAGGGTAAAGGTAATTGCATTTATAATTTATAGAATTTAAAAATAAAAAATTAGCAATTAATAAATCATCCAAACGACGGACTTTTTGAGGTATCAGTTTGTCATTTTTTGAGCATAAATATTTACTTTCAATAGTTTCATAATCAATATTTCGAAAATTATCAATATAATCGCCAAGATTATTAAATTTTGAAATATCTTCTGGAATATACAAATAAGCAGTCATAAATTCTAAAATATATTTGATTTGTTCTGGAAAACGTAAGATTTCTTTTTTGAAATAATAAAAAATAATATTATCTAAAAATTCGCCAGTTGCAATTGAGGGACGCATTTGCTGAAAATTGGTGATAATATCTAAACCTAATTTGTGGAATGTTTTTGCTTTGACTTCAATATCAATTCTGTGCAAACGTTCTGTCATTTCTTTGACTGCTTTATCAGTAAATGATATTAATAAAATTTCGTCAGGCTTTGCTTTTCTAGATTCAATTAAATATTTTACTTTTCCTGAAATAGTTAGTGTTTTTCCACTTCCAGCACCGTGCGATGACTAAATTATTAATTTCATCACTTAGAACAGCCATTTTTTGTTGCATATCTAAACTTTTTCCATCGATATTATTTAATAAATTATCGTAATTATTTAATTGATTTTTTAAATAAATACTATTGTGAGTTTCTATATAATTTTCTAAATTGGAATAGAGTTTCATGAATTTTCGAATTTGTTGATTTTTGAAATGAAATTTAAAGAATTGATAAATTGACTTATATTTTCTAATTAATTTTTTTTGTATTTTTTGTGTAAAATATTGATTTTCTAAAGAATTAATTTGCTCAAAAAAATCTGGTATTTTACTAAAATATTTTTTGCGTTTTTGAAAATAGTTTATGGTTGTCATCTCCTATATTTAAATTTTTTTATTTTGTGGAAAAGTCCAAGAAATAAATTTCTTTGATAAAAAGTAAATGTATTTTACAAAAATTTTTTTTGATTGTCAATAGAAAAATATCTCCGAACTGCGCACTACCCTATCGCGACTCGAATCTCACCTGATTCCCAACGCAGATTCGACATTTG
>CAMVHY010000193.1 GCA_947167415.1 uncultured Clostridia bacterium | reverse complement strand
GTCTGTGTTATCCAATCAAAATCAGGATAACGAATATGGTGATTTTTCCACTAATCAGATAATTTATCCTTATTCTGGTTATCAACAAATGCCATTGTCGTCCGTCAATAAAAATACTAACAAGATTTATGATTCGGCATTACGAGAAATGCGATCAGCTTTTTGCCGTAGAGACTCTGAAGCTGCTTTTGCAGTATATAGTAATTATTGCAAGGGTATCAACGAAAATCGTGATTTAAAAAAATTCATAAAAAATGAACTAGACCAGCGAGAAATTTCAATTAATTTTTTGGGTCCATTTTTGTGGGATGTTTTTAAGCGTGTTTCATTTGTTTGTAGCTTGTACAAAATTATATGTAATAAGCGCAGAGAGGATACAGTGGATGCTATTTTAGGCTTACCTCATGTTTTATTGATATTTTCCTTAATATTTGGATGGGGAGCGATTGCAAATGCAATATTTGGCTTTATCTTTTTGGCGGTATTGCTTTATAAGGCTATTAATCAATATCAACAAGCAAGACCCAAGTATTTGCTTTATAGCTTATTGAGGACAAAAACTTTTCATAATACAGCAGAAAAACTAGATTATGCATTAATACCGGAGGTAGGAAATTTTTACAAGTTGTATCAACAAAATTCAAATGAACTTTTCAAACAACAACAGCAAAAACAGCAGGGATATTTCTCGCAACCAGAAAATTTAAAAGGATTATATTGTTCCACGATTTATAAATAGCCTACGATTTAGATAGTGTCTACACAAAGAAAGATGAAAAAGAGAAATAAACTATAAGATAAAATATAACGAAGCAAAATAAAAATGGAAAAAAAGACGTAAAGACGTATCGTAGATTTGATATAAGTGATGCGGAGTGGGAGCTAATAGAACCGCACATGACAGGTTAGCCCGGGCAACATGGAAGCACAGCCAAAGATAATCGAAAATTTATCCATGCAGTTGTAAAGATTTATGCGATGGCAACGAAAAGGTATGTGAAAAAAATTATTTGAGATACTGAAGGGTAATAAAAACTTTGAATGGCTAATGATGGACTCAAGTTATGTTAAAGCACATCAGCATGCAGCTGAGGATCGTAGCGATCAGGCTGTATCAAAAACAAAAGGGGGCTCGATTCGAAAATACATTTAGTTGTAAATATGGTACGTTATCGTTACTGATAGATCACGTACCAATTAAAAGGAATTTATTTGTTTAATTGAAAACATAAATACAACTTTAGTATTTGCGGATCGTGCTTACGATATAAATGAAATTTTATTTTATCTCAAAAAATAAAATATAAAACCAGTCGTTACACCAAAGCGTAATCGAAAATATTAAACATCGGCGTTTTATTGTCATTCGTTATGCTAAAACTCTTGATGCTTTCGTTGCCTCTACATTTGTTCGCTGTATCTTTATGTTATTCTAGTTGTTTTTTATTTTTCTGTTTTTTTTAGTATAGACACTCCCGAGAACAAAAAAATGTTAAGAACATTACATAAGAATCATATTTTAAGTTACTGCATGACTTTTGTTTTTTGTTATTGATAAAACTTTAACATAAAAATTTATGGAGATATTGTTTGATTGTTAGCTTTAAATATAAAGTTGCATTATAATCATAGTGTATAGGAGGAAAAAATATGACTGATGTTATTGAAGAATTGCTTGCGATAGAAAATCAAGCTAGTGAAATTTTAAAAAAAAGTAGTAATAAAAATAAAATTTTTGCTGAAATTTTGGAAACGTTAAAAAAAGAAATTGAAAGCAAAATGAATATTTTTTTTGAGACCGAAATAAGCAAGTATGAAAAAAAAAATCTATTTAGGCAAAAAAAAAGATTACGTGAAATTGAATTTAGAGCAAATAAACTTATTTCTGATATGGAAAAAAAATTTAAAAACGAAATAGAAAAATGGATTGACGATTATTTTAAAAAGCTTTTGGAGGATTATTAATGGATGACAAGGCTTTGAAAACAAAATTAAAGTTTATGAAGTCAAATTTATTTAATCATCAGGATTATATTTTATTAAGCCAAGCAAAGAATATTAAGGAAATAACTGATAGACTGAAAAAGAATGTTAGTTATAATAAATTTGTAAATGAGCTAGACGAAAAAAATTTACACAGGAGTGATATAGAACGAAAATTATTTTTAAGTTTGAGAAGTGATTTTAAAAAAATTTATAAGTTTGTGTTTAGTTTTGGTGTAAAAAAGTATCTTGATGTTTTTTTTTTAAAGTATGAAGCTTATATTTTAAAATTAGTTTTATGTATGATTTATGATAAAAGAGAGCTTAAATATAATTTGTCTGAATTGGATTATATTATAGGTAGTAAATTAAAAATTGATGTCAATAAATTAAGGAATTCTGAAAATGTTGAGCAATTTATTTTTAGCCTTCGCGGAACAGAATTTTTCGAGTTTATGAATAAATGTTATCAAGAGACAAAAAGTTTATTTGAATTAGAAATGAAATTGGATTTGTATTATTATTTGAAGCTGGACAAGGCAATTAATAAATATTTAAATGGTAATAATAAATTTATTTTGAAAAAAATTAATGGAATTGAAGTTGACCTTGTAAATATTTCTACGATATACAGAATAAAAAAATATTATAAAGTAGCGAATGAAAAAATTTGGGGTTATTTGATTCCGTCTGGATATAAATTAAAAAAAGGTGACATCGCAAAACTTTTGGGTGCAAAAGATTTGTCGGATACGGAAAATATGATTTGCAAAAGTTTTTATGGACGTTGGTTTAAAAAGAAAAGTTTTAATAATATCGAAAAGGTGATTTACGATTGCCTGTCAGAAATTTATTACCGCATTTATTTAAACTCTAATGACAGTATGTTTGGTGTTATTTATTATTTTTATTTAAAAAAACTTGAGATAAATAATATTACATCATTAATAGAAGGAGTAAGATATAAGTTGCTCCCAGATAAAATAATGGATTATATTTTTATTTAAATAAATTTTTTGAGAGGCTGTT
>CAMVHY010000192.1 GCA_947167415.1 uncultured Clostridia bacterium | reverse complement strand
CGCTATCGGCATTAATCCCTCTAGCTTTTTATATTGTGTTTTTGTCAGTTTCATATCTCTATCTTATCACTTTCCTTTTTGTTCAATCTATTTTTATTTTATGTGAACGCTACCTAAATCAATAGTTATACTCAAATATTTTTTTCACGAATAATATATATATCTCGATTTTTTATTTCGCTGTAAATTTTTGAGATGTAACAAGATAAAATTCCGATAGATAAAAATAATAAACTAGTTATAAATAAAAACGCATGCAATAAAAAATCAAATTCATTAAATCCAGCATGCAAAAATATTATGCGAATCAAAAACGAAATAAAAATAAAGAACGAAATTGAAAATATTATTACGGACGAAAAAAAAATAATCGTTAAAGGAACAACTGAAAACGCAATTAAACCTTCAAGAGCATACGAAAATAATTTGCTAAGCAACCATTTTGTTACACCTTTTTGTCGCGTTATATTTTCATAATCCAAATATTTTGTTCTAAATCCAACCCACGAAAATAATCCTTTCGAAAATCTATTTTTTTCTTTTAAATCTAAAATCGCTTTTATTACATAATCTTTCATCATTCTAAAATCTCTTGTTCCATTTCTAATTTTTACGCTCGAAAAATTATTCATCACATCATAAAATTTATCCGACAAAAAAGATCTTAATTTTGATTCCCCTGTTCTAGAAATTCTACGAGCCACAACCATATCAAAATCATTGTTTTTAATCTCATCAAACATGTTTAAAATCAAATTTGGTGGATCTTGTAAATCTGCGTCTAATAAAACTCCGAGCCCACCAATTTTTTTACAAGCTTCTAGGCCGGCATAAATAGCTGCTTCTTTTCCAAAATTTCTTGAAAACGAAATATATTTCACTTTTTCATCTTCACTCGATAATTTTTTTATAATTTCCAGTGTATTATCTTTTGACCCATCATCAATAAATATTATTTTGCATTCAACATTTTTTAACTCGTTTATCACTTTTTTAATCTCAGAATAAAATTTTTCCAACATATCCGATTCGTTATAACACGGCACAACAATATTTAATTTATCCATATTTTTTCTCCAAAAAAAATTAATAAACGCAAATATATAAAGTATCGCCCATAAAAACTAATTGTTCTTCCGGTTTATAATAATCCCACTGTTTTTTAGCAAAATATTTTTTATAAATCTCTTCCGGCATATCAATTTTTTCAAAATTTCTCTTTGCATAATAATTAATTATTTCTATTTGCCCCCAGTTCACCATAAATTCCCTTATATTTAAATCCCAAGCAATATATTTTGTATTTCCATAATATCCAAGCAAAGGATCTAAATCTTGACAAAACGAAATTTTTTTAAGTTTAACTTTGTTTTTTTCTTCATAATCTCTAATCCGATAACAAATATTAAAAACTTGCTCTTGGTCAATTCGATTCGTAGCATACTGATTTATTGCAATCGATTGCGCAAAATAAACGTTTATAAAAAATAATATTCCAACAAAACAAATTAAATAATTTAATTGCTTTTCGCTTAAAAAATTTGCCCAGTAAATTAATAAAACACATAATAAAAAACCTAAACCAGTTAAAACTCTTGGTGGCAGCCAAACAAAAAACATAAAAATTTGTATGCCAAACGTTGCTAAGACAGCAAAAATAAATAAAATAAATGGCAAAAAAAATTCTATCGGCTTGATTTCTTTCCGCAATAATTTAATTCCTAGAAAAATAACTTCACATAAAAAAATAGGCATTAAAGTATAAATCATAATGCCAACGATTGTTTTAATCGGTCTTTTAAAAAACATTTTTATGCAGTTTAAAATCGACACGATATTAAATAAATTTTTTTTCGGCAAAATAATAATATTTCGCGCTTTGTCTACTAACCCTATTTTTATCATCACTTGTATTACACAAATTAAGATCGTTAACGTAAAAATAAATACTATTGCAATACATAAAACGTCTTTAAAAAAATCTTTTGACAAACGATTTTTGTGTTTCAACAACAAAAAGCAGGCTAAAAAAATTAACCATGCCTGTATAAAAATTTGATAACATTGCAAACCTAAAAATAAATATATAATCATCAGCCCAAATCTTTTTTTAAAATCCGTATCCAAAAAAAAACTTTTAACAGACATACAAATTAAAAATAATCCTACGCCATAAGCCAAATAATCCTCTGGAAACAAAAAATATTCCTGTGTTAAAATATTTATAAATCCGAAAACAAAAGCTAGATCCACAAACAATAATTTTTTAACCGAATCAATTTCAACAAAATCTAAAAATATCGACATAAAAATATTTATGCATAGACAAATAAATGAAATAAAAACAAAAAAATAAACGCTCTGAAATTTAACAGCCGGCAACCATTTAATAAGCATTTGTAATGCAGCTGATAAAACACGAGCGTCTTTTAAATAAAAAGCCTGATTATTATTATAAAGCAATTTATTATATCCATCGACTGAAAATCTAAATTGCAAATTTGGCAGATTACATAAGAAAATAAAAATCAAATTAAACAAAAACAAAAAAGGCAAAAGTGTTTTAACTTGTGTTTTTGTTTTATTGTCAAAAAAGTCACTCAAAAAACTTCTCTCCCATTTGTATTTTTATTTGCTATTTCAAATTTTGATTTATAGCATATAAACTTTACAAATGCGACAGGAAATATATTTTTTTTGGAGTCAGTGTGTGTAAATAAAGTATTTTAGTTACATTGGATTATTTTCAATAATATTTGGGTTGTCTTGATATGGTAATAAGTCTTTATCATTAGCTAGATCATTGTAATAAGAATAGGGTTTATGCCCATATGATGATTTTATAGGATAGACAGATCTGCAACAAGATTCACAAAGCTTTGGTATCACAAATGGCAAAAACATAAAAACAAAAGGTATTAAAGCTATCAAATAAAGTTCTAAAACAATAAGAGCTATTGTTGCGATCGCAAAAATTACCGCAAGAGCAAATTTTAGCCAAGCTAATTTGCTTTTTTTACTGGGTGAATTATATTTTT
>CAMVHY010000191.1 GCA_947167415.1 uncultured Clostridia bacterium | reverse complement strand
AATGTTTTTAGATCATTAATTTTTTCTTTTGCGATCGCGCTAATTATGCTCGAATCAAGCCCACCTGATAAAAAAGTTCCTAATGGAACATCTGAATTTAATTGCCTTTCGACAGCTTGTTTTAATAAAAAATATACATGTTCGGCAGTTTGATCAATATTTTCTGTGTGAGGCATGTATTTTAATTTAAAATATCTTTTCTTGATTAAATTATTATTTTTTAATTCGAGAGAAAATCCTGGTTCAAGCTCCTGAATATTATCAAAAATTGCATTGCCAAAAGTTCTTGCCGGACTCAAAGCAAAAATTTCTTGCAGACCATTAAAACTTATTTTTTTTTCGATGCCAGGAAATTCAAACAAACTTTTTATTTCTGATGCGAAAACAAAATTTTTTTGATCGAAATAATAAAATAAAGGCTTGACGCCAAAACGGTCACGCGCCAAAAATATTTTTTGTTTTTCTTCGTCATAAATCGCAAACGCAAAAATCCCGTTTAGATAATCCAAAAAATTATCGCCTAAATAAACATAACTTTTTAAAACTAGCTCTGTGTCGCAATTTGTTTCGATAGGAATATTTAAGTCAAGCAATTTTTTTTTAATCTGCTTGATATTATAAATTTCACCGTTATACGTGATGACATAATTAAATTTTTTTTTATGAATCATGGGTTGCGCACCGCGTTCGGGATCTAAAACAATTAATCTTTTATGTCCAAAATATAAATTTTTATTTACATAAATACCGTCTGCGTCTGGGCCACGATGTTTAATTTTTTCAAGCATTTTATTTAAAACTTTTTTTTTCTCAAACGAATTATTATTCGTTAAAAATCCTGCGATTCCACACATTTAAAAATTACTCCCAACAAAAATTTTTTCCCGTAAAACATAAAAAATCTCAAATCAAAAATTTTTTTATAAATCATGTTTATCTTATGTAAAAACGTGTTATTCTTCTAAAAAATATATTTATTTGAATTACTGTTTTTAGTTATATTGAACAGAAATTCAAACAAATGATTTTTTATTATATGAAGCAAGTTAAAAAAAATTTAATAAATCTATTTGCATTGTTGATTTTTATTTGTTAAAGTAAATATCGCAGTAAATACACACATGGTTTTTATTTTTTTTTTTTAACCATGGAGGAAAAATGGAGGATTTTTTTTATGTCTGAAGTAATTTCTATGAAGGAATTATTAGAAGCAGGTGTACATTTTGGTCATCAAACGCGTCGGTGGAATCCCAAAATGTCAGAATATATTTTTATGAAGCGCAATGGTATTCATATTGTTGATTTGCAGAAGACCGTTGAAAAATTTGAGTTTGCATATAAAATTGTGGCTGATATGGCGAAAGCGAACGATATTATTTTATTTGTTGGGACAAAAAAACAAGCACAAGCAGCAATAAAAGAAGAAGCTGAACGTTGTGGAATGCCATATGTTAGCGAGAGATGGTTAGGCGGAATGCTAACGAATTTTAAAACGATAATTACGCGAATCGAAAGATTAAAAAAGCTTGAGAAAATGGAATCCGACGGAACATTTGATGTTTTGCCGAAAAAAGAAGTAATTTTGTTACGTAAAGAAAAAGACAAGCTTGAAAAAAATATCGGCGGAATTAAAGATATGAATAAATTGCCAGATGCATTATTTATAATTGATCCGAAGAAAGAAGAAACAGCTGTAAAAGAAGCTCGTCAACTTGGTATTCCAATTGTTGCATTGGTTGATACGAATTGTGATCCGGATTTAATTGATTATGTAATTCCGGGAAACGATGATGCGATTCGGGCTGTAAAATTAATTGCCAGCAGAATTGCTGATGCGATAATAGAAATAAAACAGGGCGTTGAATTTACGTCGAGAAATTTAAATAAAGATAATGAAGAAAAGATAGAGCAAGAAGAAAAGATAGAGCAAGAAGAAAAAGATAGCGCCGAAAAAGAAAATACGGAAGAAAATTCTCGGGAGACTGAAGAAGCGTCTGAATAATTTTATTTTTTGGGTTAGGGTAAATTTTTTATATGAAAATTAATTAAGTCGAAGGTGATAAAAATGGCTGTAACTGCCAAAATGATTAAAGATTTGCGAGAAAAAACCGGGGCCGGAATGTCAGATTGTAAAAACGTTTTGGTTGAGGCAAACGGAGATTTTGAGAGAGCGCAGGAGCTTTTGCGTGAAAAGGGATTGGCAAAGGCAGAACAAAAATCTGGGCGAAGTGCAAGCGAGGGTTTAGCTTGTATTAAAATTGCGGAAAATAAAAAATCCGGAGCGATTGTTGAAGTAAATTGCGAGACGGATTTTGTGGCAAAAAATGAAAAGTTTGTAAATTATGTAAATGATGTTACTGAGCATGCTTTAAATTCTGAAGCTGATGATTTGGAAGATTTTTTGAGTATGAAATGGAAAAACGGAAATTCGAGCGTAAAAGATGAATTGATGCAACAAATCGCCGTGATCGGTGAAAATTTGGTTATCAGGAGATTTAAAAAGATAAAAAGCGATGGATGTTTGATTAGTTATATTCATGGTGGCGGAAAAATCGGAGTTTTATTGAGTTTATCTTGTGACTATGACGAAAAAATTAATGAAGTCGGTAAAAATGTTTGTATGCAAATAGCGGCGATGAGTCCTAAATTTATTTCTCGTGATGCTGTGGATAAAAATTTTATTGAGAAAGAAAAAAGTATTTTAATGCAGCAGGCGTTGAACGAAGGGAAAAATCAAGAAATAGCAGAAAAAATGGTAAACGGAAGGCTGAATAAAGAGTTCAAAGAGATTTGTTTATTGGATCAGGTTTATGTGAAAGACAATGATTTAAGCATAGAAAAATATTTAAATGAGATGAGCAAAGAGTTAGGCAAAGATATAAAAGTTTTGGATTTCGTGAGATTTTCGGTTGGAGAAGAAATTGAAGATAAAAAATAAAATTTGGTTGGTAAAATTAATAAAATCGTAAGCCAAGAATAAAAATTTTATTTATTGATATCGATAAAAAAACAAGCTTATAATTTAAGCTTGTTTTTTATTGCCAAAAAATATAATTCAGTT
>CAMVHY010000190.1 GCA_947167415.1 uncultured Clostridia bacterium | reverse complement strand
GAAGAGGAAGAAGAGGAAGAAGAGGAAGAAGAGGAAGAAGAAATGAAATAGATAAATAAACAAATTAAAACAGATTAGAGTTTAATTTTAATTTATATGCAAGCAGACAGTTTTTTAAAAGCATAGTTACTGTCATCGGACCAATCCCTCCAGGAACCGGAGTAATATTTTTTGCTTTTAAATAACAATCTTCGAAATCTATATCGCCACAGGTTTTATTTGTTTCTGGATTTTTATTCATGCCTATATCTATTAAAGTTGCGCCTGATTTTATATATTCTTTTTTTATAAAATTAGCTTTTCCGATAGCAGATATTAATATATCTGCCTTTTTTGTTATTTCAAATAAATCACACGTATAAGAATGACAAATAGTCACGGTCGAATTTAAATTTATCATAAGTAATGCCAACGGTTTTCCAACTTCAATACTTCTGCCGATTACTACACAATTTTGCCCCTGCGTTTTTATTTTATAAAAATCTAAAAGAGTTGTAACAGCAAGAGGCGTACACGAAATAAATTTTGGTCTGCCGATTAATAATTTCCCTAAATTCAACGGATTAAATCCGTCAACATCTTTTGATTCATCAATGCTTTGCATAATAATTTTTGCATCGATATGTTTTGGCAAAGGCAATTGTACAAAAATGCCAGTAACTTTTTCATCTTGATTTAATTTGTCAAGCAAATTTAATAATTCTTCTTGAGTCGTTTTTTCTGGCAATTCATAAACAAAAATATTTATTCCAACATAATCACAGGCTTTTTTTTTATTTCTAATATAAAGTTTTGACGCAGGATCATCTCCAACTAAAATCGTTGCCAAATTAATTTGATAATTATTTTTTTCTATCTCACTTTTTATTTCATTTTTTATAACTTCAGCAGTTTTTTTACCATCTAAAATCATTTTTTTTCTCCTTTAAAATAAAAAGCATTTTATCACAAAAAAAAGTTCTGTTTAATCTAACAGAACTCCTAACTAAAATAAATTTCATAAAAAATGTTTTGGCACAAAAAAATCTATCATATATTTGATTTAACTTTGAGTAGCAAGATTAATTATAACTTCAACGGCTTTGCACATCGATTGTATACAAATAAATTCATAAGGTCCATGAAAATTATGTCCACCAGTAAAAATATTTGGACACGGAATATTTTTTTGCGATAACATTGCACCATCTGTTCCACCACGCATTGATTTTTCAATCGGAATTATATTTGCCTTTTCAAAAGCTTTTCGCATAAACTCAATCAGATCATTATTAATTTTATCGCGCATATTATAATACTGATCCGTAATTTTTAAATCAATTTCACAACCAAACTCATTCTTTATATCCATAACAAGCCTTTTAATAAAATCTTTACGTGCCTCAAAATTTTTTTTATCAAAATCCCTGATTATACATTCCAGTTCAGTTTTATCTACATTCCCAGAAATATAATGCACGTGATAAAATCCTTGTTTTTTTTCAGTCGTAGCCGGCGTTTCATTTTTTGGAAATCTATTTATCATTTCATTTGCAATCAAAATAGAATTCACCATAATATTTTTAGCTTCGCCCGGATGAATATTTTTGCCATAAAAAATTATTTTTGCTTTTGCGGCGTTAAAATTTTCATATGACAGCTCTCCAATCTCTCCGCCATCAACCGTAAAAGCAAAATCACAATCAAAATTATCTAGATTAATTTTATCAACTCCGCGCCCGATTTCTTCATCAGGTGTAAAAGCAATTTTAATATCTCCATGCTCAATATTATTTTTTACTAAATAATTAATCGCCGTCATAATTTCAGCAATTCCAGCTTTATCATCCGCTCCGAGCAAACTTGATCCGTCCGTAACAATTAAATCCTGACTTACATAATTTTTTAAAACATTAAATTCCTGCGGCGACATAATTTTTTCTCTATTCAAAATAATATTACCGCCGTCATAATTTTTTATTATCCTCGGCGAAACATTTTTTCCACTAAAATCCGGGCTTGTATCCATATGCGCCATAAATCCAATTTTATTTTTATAATTTTTATTATTGCTAGGCAAACACGCATAAACATATCCATTATCATCGCAAATTACATCGCTTAGCCCAATTTTTTTACATTCATCAGCTAAAAAATCCGCGAGTTTAATTTGTGATTTGCTTGATGGACATGAATCAGAATTTGGATCGGATTTCGTATCAAAACTTATATATTTTAAAAAGCGTTCAACAACTTCACTTTCAAATTTATTCATTACTTATCCCCCCTTTTTTTTTTTATAAATTAGTCTAACAAAAATGATATATGCTAAACAAAAGCAAAAATTAAAGACAGAAACAAAAAAACACAAAACAATAATTTTATTTGCTAGATAGTGTAGACAAAAACGGGAAAAATCAAACAAAGTAATAAAGCGGTAAATGATAAACAAAAAGTGTAGCATTTAACCTGACGTCATTTTATCCATCTTCTCTACTTCTCTACGAGTAACAACTAAATTATCGCTTGTGAAGCAAAAAATAAAATTTTTATAAGCTTGATTTTATTACTAAAAATCAAAACTCGTTATTAATGGCAAAACAAAACTTTTTGTTTGTCAAGTAGCAAATAAAATTTTTTTAAAGAGAATAATTTTAGAAAAAAACGTGTGGTAACAAAAAATTAAATAAAACCAAGAGACAAAGAAATAGTACGAACAAAAAAAGTACGGAAAGCAACAAAAGTTTTGAAATAACGGGTAACGATGCCACGCCAACGCTTAAACTTCAAAAATGTATTTCGATAATATATCAAAAACGGCACAAAGCAGAATCAAACTTTCATTTGAAT
Organism: uncultured Clostridia bacterium; assembly: GCA_947167415.1. Taxonomy (GTDB): domain Bacteria; phylum Bacillota; class Clostridia; order Lachnospirales; family CAMVHY01; genus CAMVHY01. The sequence goes on along the minus strand of CAMVHY010000190.1, from coordinate 276 downwards.
TTCCAGTTTCACTTGGGGGAAATGACTGTTTTAATACCAAGTTTTTCAGCGTAATTAATAATTGAATTTATATTATAAGCTCGATCGCCAAACAAAGTACCAAGCTTGATTGTCTTTATTAAATCCAGTGCCACATTGAAATCTGTTGTTTTTAGATTAATTGCTCTTTCTACCACTGCCACAATATTTTTTAACTCCGTATTTTGATTTAAAACTTTAGATGTCAATTTTTGTGAGAAAGGAGTTGGCAGAGCAAAATCTTATAGATCAGGAATT
>CAMVHY010000189.1 GCA_947167415.1 uncultured Clostridia bacterium | reverse complement strand
AACGTTTGAAAAATGCTGAAATTTCGACTGCCAAAGAAGAAGGTATTAAAGAAGGTATTAAGAAAGGAGTTGAAAAAGGAATTAAAAAAGGAGAAATTAAAAGCAAAATCGAAGCTGTAATAAATTTGGTGTTAGCAACTAAAATGCCAATTGAAAATGCTATGAAAATATTAAAAGTGGAGAGTAAATATAAAAAGCAAATTGAAAAAAAGTTGAAAAGTTAGGAATTTGAAATGATTGAGGGAAAAACGGAATGTAAAGAATTAAAAGATGCGATTGTAACTTTGCGGAGATTAAGCGGAAGCGAATTGCAACAAGCAATTTTTGAAGCCGAGTTGGATGCAAAACGTTTGAAAAATGCTGAAATTTCGACTGCCAAAGAGGAAGGTATTAAAGAAGGAGAAATTAAAGGCAAAATCGAAGCTGTAATAGCCTTTGCTAAAACCGGAATGAGTTTAAAACTTATATGTCAAACGTTAAATGTTGGCGAAAATATTAAAAAGCAAGCTATTAAGAAATTAAATGAAATAGGAGTCAAATATTTTGATTAATAAAAAGAACGAGGAGCGGATAAAAAAGATAATTGTGTTTGTTGCCGAATAAAATATATAAAATATTTTAGCTGTTGAAAAAATGTTTTCGCTGTTTTTTAAAAACAAAATCTCTCAAACTTATCTTGTTAAGAGGTTCTAGCCCCCTCTCGAATTTCAAAAAAAATACTTAAAAACACTTGACATGCATTGTTTTTTGGGTTAAAATAAAAGTTGTAATGTGTAGTATGAATAAAATGTTGTTTTATAAAAAATCTTGAGGTGATTAATATGGAAAATTCATGTATGAATTTTGATGGTTTTATGGTTTATTTACAAAAATTTGTCGAAAAAAATAGTTTTTTCCAGGAAGCAAACAAAGTAAAAGAAGAAAAAGGTGAGGAGAGCGAGGATTATAAAAAATTAAATTCAGAAGTGCAGGATATAAAAAAAGAATGTGAAAAATGGGAAAATGAGATGGAAAAAGCTATCGAGAATGAATTAAAAGAGATAAGTTGGTTTAAATTTGTAATTTCTTCTGGTACTAATGTTGAAACCAGAACAACTCCAATCACAAGTAATCTGTTCGATGGGTACACTACTAATTCTTCTGAAATGGAAAGATGGTTACAAAAATTGGTTTGGACATTCTTAAGGAGAAAATTTTTCGGGACAAAAAATAAAGATGGAAGAATAGAAGGCGGAATGGTTGATATAACAAAATTAACGCAAGAGAAAATTGAGCAAATTTTGAACATGTTAACATCGCCGGTACAAAATAATAAATTGCCTGTTAGTAATTTGTTTGAATCGAGATGTGTATCTGAAAAATGTCGCGCTGATAATAGCGAAGGTATATTTAATTCTCAATTTTTGTTACAGGATCTCGTTGATATTTATGGGATAACTATAAGGAAAGATGGCATCAGCATGGACAAAAAGAACATTAAAGTAGATGAATATGAAAAACGTGATCTAACAAAAGATGATAAAAATACAATAATGACGTTAGCTGGCTTTGATATTGTTTATGCAAATAAAGAAAGTTTTCCAAATGAATATAGTGCATACCAAAATTTTTTATTGGAATTTTGTGGATGCGAAAATTTAGAGAAGGCCACAAATTATGTTAAAGGATGGCAAAGTGGATCAAACTCCGGAGGGGTTAAAACTCCAGATACAGATCCACAAAACACTAGATGCCAAAATTATTATGCTGAATGTAGAAAAGATTACTCGAAAAATAATCCAAATTATCTCGGTCAATTAAGCGCTAAGTTGAAGAGAGATGCAACAGATTATGCTAGTAAAAATTGGAGTAAGACAGAAACATACATGTCTTTTGATGAATATAAAAACAGATTTTCAAAAATAGAAAATTTTGATGTTGTTAATGCCGATAATGCCAAGAATGCCAATAACGTAATTAAAAAGCTAGAGCAAGCAAAAAGTAACAATTTGCAAGAGAAATCACAAAATAGTATTTTATTTAGTAAGGGAAATGAAGAACCAAAAACTTTAGAAAATGGCAAACTACCGGAAGATATTTATAATCCAAACAATTTTTATGGTGTAGATATAAAAAAAATGGATCATCAAACTTATTCATGTAGTTGCGGTTCAACAGTCGCTGCGACTATGATGACTTATGAAGGACTCAATTTGACTCAAAAAGAAATCAGAGCATATGTACCGGAGAATATAAATGAGCAAGTTAAGAAAGATAACGGTTTTGGCAAAAGTGATAGCCAGCATAGTCCAGCAATTTTTTCGGATATTATAATTAAATATAAAAATAATATGGCGGTTCGTAACTTGATCATAGATTGGAGTAACAATAAAAGAACGTTAAATCTCAAATCATGCGTGTTACCAAATTTGGTAAGGATGGTTGAAACGCATAATGGTCAAAAAATTCTTAATGATCAAGAAAAAAAGGATTTGCTTGAATATGGAAAATTACAGGCAAGTGAAGAAGAGATTAAAGCAGGGGCAGAATATCTTCGTTTATGTATAATAGATGCGATTGTTAAACATAAATCTCCGATTTCGTTAAATACTGGCGGACATTATCGGTTGATAGTTGGGATACAGGGAAATTTGATTAAAATTTTAGATCCAGATAGTCCTAGGTATGACAAAACGCTAATAGATGATATCGAAAACATTGTAAAGGACGCTAGCTTGCAAATAGATTTACTTTGGTTTGAGCATTTAGATCTTGAAAATATAAACAATCGGTTAAAGTTAAAAGGTAAAAACGAGAATGGACAAGTCTATGATGAGGAAGGGAACCTTTGCAAAGATGGCGAAAATCTCAAACCATCGCCTTATGGTGGCGATTTTAAAAAATTTCTAGGTGAAAATACAGAAGACGAAGAGAGGATGAAAAAGCTAAAAGATAAATTTCCTGATGCGGACAAAAAATTTGATGTATATGGCAGTTTCTTTTTGCCGCAACGGCTTTTATGCGAAAAAGAGAAAGAAAAGAACATAGAAAACAACGTCGCCAAACAAGATAAAGATAAAGATAAAGATAAAGAAGTAAAACCAAAAACCATTGATGACTTTATTAAGGCTATAACTGAAAAAATAGCCAAT
>CAMVHY010000188.1 GCA_947167415.1 uncultured Clostridia bacterium | reverse complement strand
TCCAACGCTTTACATACACCAAGTACAATAAGTGAAATTTTTGTTAAAAGCGCACCAACTGAACCTAACCCGCCAATCATTCCGGCAAAAGCAGAAATAATAGGCAAACCCGGAGCGGCAAAAAGTAAAATTCCAATTGCTAAGGCCGCGAAAACCATCGCACCGAAACTTACATTTTTAATAAATTTAGCCCAACCGCGTTGGTGCAAAATATTCAAAACCGAAGAGGCTACCATCACCGCAGATGGTATTGCGATAATCAATCCTAAAGCCAACATTGCCGGCAAAGTAAAACCGGCAAATATTGTCGGCAAAACTAAACCAAAACTAGCTGCTAACCATGGCATACAACATATAAATATTCCCATTCCCATTAATAAAAACCATGAAAGCCCTTTCCACAAGTTAACAAAAAAAGTTCCCTTCGTAAATTCTTCCTCATCAGGCTCGCTGATATTTAGTTTTTGTTCCTTGATATTAGTCTCGTCGATCTTCTGTTTTGATATTTCAACAGACCCGCCGGTATCTTCTGTTTTTTTCTCGCTAGTAGTATTCATAAAAATCCTCCCGAATTATCTAACTAAAAAAGCAATAATCAATAAATAAAAATTTATTGAGCTACAAAAAATATGTTGCAAACTTAAAATTAAACTTAAATTTTTTTATTCGTCAAGTTTGTTGTTTTCTTTAACAATCTGTGACATTTAACACACTTGACATTTTTATTATAAAACAAATTTTCTTATCTGTCAAGAGATAAATTTAAATTTTATATTTTTTTATTGTTAATAATCACCTCTTTATTTTTTTTATCTTAAGCGATCCCGGAAAACGATATTATTTTGAGAGGAGTAATTAAAACGATATGTAATATTTTTTAACAAAAAAATAACGTCATTTATTACAGACGTCATTTATTACAGACGTCATTTATTACAGCCTCTATATAAATTCTAACTTAAATTTTTTTATTTGTCAAGCAAAATTTATTTTATTCCCTTATTTTTTTTGTCATGTAAATATCGCCTAACGAGATAAATTTTAAAATTATGGTCAAAAAAAACTGCCTTTAACTCAGCAGTTTTTTTTATGCAAAAAATTTATTTATTGCCTGTAAAGCAGCTTCTTGCTCAGCATCTTTTTTTGATTTGCCAACGCCTTGCCCCAAACATTTATTTTCGTGCCAAACTTGTGCCGTGTAAATTTTATTATGATCCGGTCCTGATTCATTAATTATTTTATAATTTATCGGCTCCGTGCTATTTTCTTGTAAAAGCTCTTGCAAATGACTTTTCGGATCTATTAAATTTTCAGGATTTATATTTTTTAAATCCAAATTTTGCTCTATCAAATTTAAAATTATTTGCTTGGCGTTTTCGAAATCGCTATCTAAAAAAATCGCAGCGAAAACGGCTTCCATTGCGTCCGACAAAATCGAATTTTTATATTGCCCGTTATTTATTTTTTCGCCGTGACCCAATTTTAAAAACTCTCCCAGCGAAATCTTTTTTGCAATCACAGCCAAACTTTCTTCACAAACAATTTTTGCTCTGACTCTACTTAAATTTCCTTCGCTCATATCTTTATAATTATTAAACAAAAATTCACTCACCGTTAATTCTAAAACAGCATCTCCTAAAAATTCTAACCGCTCATTATTTTCTAAATGCGAATTATTATTATACGAACTATGAATCAAAGCTAACTCAATCAAATTTTTATTTTTAAAATCATAGCCTATTTTTTTTTCTAGCTCTTTTAAATTCATAATATTAATTAACCCCTTTTTTACTTTTGCTTTTCTTTTATATATTTAATCGCGTCATTTATATTTTTTATTTTTTCTGCATCATCACTATCAAATTCAATTTTAAATTCATCTTCTATCTCAGTAATTATTTGAAATAAATCAAGCGAATCCGCCGAAAAATTTGTTTCTTTACTTATATTTTTTTCATCTAAATTAAACTGCTCACTAATAATTTTTTTTATCACACCAAATATTTCTTCGTCATTTAACATATTTTTTGCCTCCAAAAGTTTTTTTTTAATTATTTAATTGCCGAAATCCATTTCCCAAGACTTCATGCGCATCATTTACTATTATAAAAGCATTTTCATCAATTTCTTTTATCATCGCTTTTAATTTAAAAATTTCCTTCGCATTTAAAACACAAAACAAAACATTTTTATCTTTTTTCGTATACATACCTTGTCCTTTTAAACTCGTAACGCCACGACTTAAATCATTTAAAATTTTATTTGCAATTAAATCAGGCTCGCTCGAAATTATAAATACCGATTTCGAAAAAATAAATCCTTCTAAAACAACATCCAAAACTTTACTCGTAATAAATTCAGCAATAATCGCATACATCGCATTTTTTATTCCAAAAACAAATAATCCAATACTTATTACAATTACGTCCGTTAAAAATAAAATTTTTGCCACCGAAATTTCTTTATGCTTAAAATTTATTATGCTCGCAATTAAATCAGAACCACCTGTGCTCGAATTATTTCTAAAAACCAAACCTAATCCAAAACCATTTAAAAATCCTCCATAAAGTGCCGCGATCATCATGTCATCAAAATTTTTTATTTTTAAATCTTTAGTTAAAAACAACATTCCAGATAATAATCCTATCGCGATAATCGTCCGTAAAATAAATTTTTTACCTAGACATCTAAAAGCGAAAATTAATAGCGGCACATTCAAAACAAGATTGATTAACCACAACGGAATTTTATAATTTAAAAACTTTCCGCTTAAATATCTTATAACTATACTTAATCCAGTAAAACCGCCAGTAATAATATTATTCGACTCATAAAAAAAATTTGTTGCGAGCGCCATTATAAACGTCCCAATTAAAATAAAAAAATAATTCATAAAAATATTTTTCTTTTCCACAAACCACATCCTCCAAAAAAAATTTTTTTTAATCTAAATCATATTGCCCACAACATAAATCATAATATCTCAATTTATTTTTTATTAATTCATCATGATTTCCTGCCTCAATTACTTTTCCTTTTTCAATAACCAAAATCAAATCACAATTTCTTATCGTCGATAATCTATGTGCAATAATAAAACTTGTTTTCCCTAGCATTAATTTATCCAATCCTTCCTGAATTAATTTTTCTGTTCTTGTATCAACCGAAC
>CAMVHY010000187.1 GCA_947167415.1 uncultured Clostridia bacterium | reverse complement strand
TTCTTTAACTTAAAAATCGGTGAGAAAAAATTGTCAAGTAATATTGACAATTTCACTTTCACCATCGAATACAAAGACTGTTTTCAGTACTAAGGGGTTTCATACAGTATGTGGATTTCAAACGCGTAATGTCATTCATCGTGCTCATGAGTATTTACAAAGAACGGCGTTGGAAATTTGCGATGGATTGTTTATAAATCCGATTATTGGTTGGAAAAAGATAGGTGATTTTACAGAGAATGCTGTTATGGTAGGCTACAAAAAGATGATCGAGGAATTTTATCCTGCACAGCGCATTCATTTTGAAGGATTGCGTACGCAAATGCGTTATGCCGGACCGCGTGAAGCAATTTTTCACGCTATAATAAGACGTAATTTAGGATGTACACATTTTATTATTGGTCGAGATCATGCAGGAGTTGGCAATTTTTATAGTCTTTATGCTGCTCATGAATTGGCACGAAAGATAGAAGCACGAGGCAACCTTGGTATAAAATTGCTTCTGCTACACGGGCCATATTACTGTTATAAATGTGGTCAAGTGGTCACCGACAAAACTTGTGGACACGATGAAATCTACCATGTTGCTATAAGTGGAACTAAAATTCGTGAATGTTTTAAGCGGGGCGATATTCCAGATGAGAATTTCATGCGTCCTGAAATATCGCAAGCTATTCTCGCGCTCGGCTCTGAACGTATTTTTATTTAACACAAATAGGGTGATAGTATGCATTTGCCGATTTTAGCAGAAAGAGAACTGATGAGTGTCCTTCTTTCACTCTCTTTGCTACTATTGTTTGCCTTTTCGTTTGGGAAACTGTTTCAATTATTGCACGCGCCAAAAGTTGTTGGACAGATTACCGGCGGTATAATTTTAGGTGGTACCTGCCTTGGTTTATTATTCCCCGATATTATATTTGGTGTTTTTCAATCTTTTGCCGAAGAGGGGAAAACGCTCAATATTTTTTATCAATTAGGTCTCATTTTCCTCATGTTTGCATCGGGGCTAAACACTAAAATTGATATGAACCATGACAATGCAAAAATTGTGGGGATTTTGTTTATCGGAGCGACCATATTGCCATTCGTTGTGGGATTTTTTATTTATCCGCTGTTTATGGAAGATTTCATAGGCGAATTAAATAGTGCAAATGCGTTTATGTTGATTTTCTTGATTTCGCTTGCAGTAACTTCGATCCCCGTTATATCTCAGATCTTTTTTGATTTGAAACTGATGGGAACAAATTTTGCCAATACGGTTTTGACTGTTGCCACTATACAAGACTTGTTTCTATGGATATTCTTGAATGTTGCCATATCCATGGCAACGGGACACGGCAAAGAATTGTCCGGTATGTTGGTGACAATAGTGGTGACTATTGCTTTATTTATCATAGCGCATCAAGCGTCCAAATTAACAAAAGTTCATGCAACGATGTCGTCAGCCTCGTTTTGCACATTGATTATTGCATTTTTGTTCTTGATGGTCACATCGTTATCATATTTTCATATCAATCTTATGTATTCGGCGTTTATAACCGGATATATTGTGAAATTTCTTGCAAAAAACAAAATTGACTATTTAGAAGAGATTAAGGCTGTGTCTGATGTGTCGTTTTCTTTTTTTATACCGATATATTTTGCTTTAATTGGAATACAACTGAATTTAGTTCATGATTTTTCGTTTGAAAGATTTTTGGTGTATTTCATGGTGGCTTTTGGCTTAGAATTTATTGGTTGTTATTTGGCACTTCAATTTACGAATTTAAAAACCAGGGCAGTATTAAATTTTTCTATTGTCATGAATGCCCGCGGTGGTCCGGGAATCGTTTTGGCTACTGTGGCATATTACTATAAGATTATTAATGTTGAATTTTTTACAATATTGATTTTAACAACGATGTTATCATCTGCCGTGGCGGGATATTGGCTCGAATTTCAAAAAAAAGTAGATGTATCAATATTTACAGAACAAGAAAAGCTAGAACAAAAGGAAGTGGCAGCATGAAGCGATTTATTTTAACTACCGGACCGTCGTTATTGCACGATATTCCAATAACGGAAATCCATTCGGATAAAAATATTTATAGAATTAACGGTGCGCATGGTTCAATTGGTGAAATATGTGACACTATTGATGAAATTCGCCGGCAAATTCCCAAAGCCGATATATTGATTGATTTGCCGGGAAACAAGGTTCGAACTCACGATCTTTGGCAACCTATTGCTGTTGCCAAAGACGAATGCTTTGAAATAAAGTCAAGTAATTTTAATTATCCGCTATATTACAAGCATCTAAAACAGGGTATGACTGTATATGCTGACGATAGTACGCTTAAGTTTACTGTTGAATTTGCAGATAAAAAATTCATTCGATTTCGCTCAGAAAGCACGGGTGTGTTGAAAAATAACAAAGGGATGCATATTCGTGGTATATACGAAGAAGGAAACATACCGTTTTTGTTTCAGAAGGATAAAGACTTAATAGAGCTTTGCAAAAAGAAAAACATTGCTTTTGTTGGTTTGTCTTTCGTGCGAAATGTAGAAAACATACGAGAAGCAAAAAAACTTTTGAACGATTCTTGTAAAATTATCTCTAAAGTGGAAACCAAGTCTGCTGTAGACAATCTTACGGATATTTTGAGCGAGGTAGAATATATACTTGTTGATCGCGGTGATTTATCTACTGAAGTTGGCATTGAAAAAGTTCCTCGTTATCAAAAGCATATTATAGAAGCCGCTTTATATAACAATCGTAAGGTGTTTTTGGCAACACAAGTCTTAAAAAATATGGAATCTAAGCCCATACCCACTATAGCAGAAATCAATGATTTATATACTGTATGTAAAATGGGCGTTTATGGCGTTCAGTTGTCGGAGGAAACTGCTGTAGGGAAATATGTTAAAGAATGTATTGGTGTATTGCAAGCAATGAATCAAGAGATTGCGTCCGAAAAGTTAATTTGAGTCTTTAATATAATTTCATAATCACAAACATGAAAATGACTTTCCTTTGTTTTACGAGGAAAGTCGTTTTGTCTATACTGTGGGCTTTTTGTTGCTATCTTTAAACAATGCCTTTTTAATTGACATCGCCATGCTATATGGTAAAATAAAAACAATCAATCAAAGCAGACGATGTAAAAAAAAGGGGGCGCATAAAAATGAAACAGCATTATATAATGCCGGTTGGCGTAGATGATT
>CAMVHY010000186.1 GCA_947167415.1 uncultured Clostridia bacterium | reverse complement strand
ATTCCTACGAATGTAATTTCGATTACGGACGGGCAAATTTATTTAGAAACGGAATTGTTTAATGCAGGTGTTCGTCCAGCAATTAATCCGGGATTATCTGTTTCGAGAGTTGGTGGAAGTGCGCAAACAAAAGCGATGAAAAAAATTGCCGGGCCGATAAGAATTGAATTGGCGCAATATCGTGAATTGGAAGCATTTTCGCAGTTTGGTTCGGAATTGGATGCAAATACTCTTAAAAGATTGGAAAAGGGAAAAAGATTGTTAGAAGTTTTGAAGCAAAAGCAATATGATACGATGGCACTTGAAGAAGAAATTATTATTTTATATGCGGTGACGAAAGATTATTTGCAGGATATTCCAGTGGAAAAAATTTTGGCGTTTGAAAAAGAATTTTTGAGTTATATAAAAAAATTTTATGTTGATGTGATAGATATAATAAAAAATAAAAAAGATATAGATAAAAATTTAGAGGCGCGAATAAAAGAAGCTATAGATAAATTTAAAGAAGATTATTTAAAAGATTCTCAGGAGTGATTTTATGACTTTAAGAGAAATTAAAAGAAGAATTAAAGCTGTAGAAGGGACGAGAAAAATTACGAGAGCAATGGGTTTTGTTGCGACTGTTGAATCACAAAAAATGCATGCGAAATTTATTAACGCACAGCATTTTTTTTTGGATATGAATGAGTTTTTAAAATATATGTCATGTGATTTTTATAGTCTTGAAAAAGAAAAAAAATGCTTGATTTTTATTGCGAGTAATAAAGGATTGTGTGGAAGTTATAATATAAATGTTGCGAGATGTGTTTTGGATTTATTGAATAAAATTAAAGTGGAAAAAATAATTGGCGTTGGAAATACTGGTTTAAATATAGCGAAAAAAAATAATATTGAGCTGGATAAAATTTTTTTAGATCGAAAATTTAATATGGATTTGGCAGAAGATATTAGTGAGATGGTGATTGATTTATATAGAAATAATTATGAAATATATTTTGTGTACACGAAATTTTATTCGAGTGTAAGATTATTGCCTATTTATAAAAAAATTTTGCCATTAGAAAAAAGTAATAGAGAGATTTTGTTTGAGCCAGAAAAAGATATTTTTGTAGATATGTGTTTAAAAAAAATTGTTAAATATATTATTTATAGTATGTTATTGGAATCGTCTTTGTGTGTTCAGAGTTCGAGAATGTTAAGCATGAAGGCAGCGACTGATAATGCGGATGACATGCTAAAAAAATTAAAGTTAAAATATAATATGATTAGGCAAAGTAAAATAACTCAGGAATTAATTGAAATTATAAGTGGGGCAAATAAAAAATAAAAAAAATATAAGGATGTGAATTAATTGGAAAGCGTAGAAAATGTTGGAGAAATAGTGCAAGTTATTGGAGCCGTTGTTGATATAAAATTTTTTAATAAGGTGCCGAAAATAAATAACGCGGTAAAAATAGAATTTGATAATAAAAAAATAATTGCTGAAGTGAGACAGCATTTAGGAAATAATATTGCGAGATGTATAGCGATGCAATCGACGGATGGTTTAAAAAGAAAAATGTCGGCGGTTGATACAGGCGAGGCAATAAAAGTTCCTGTTGGAGAAGAAGTTTTAGGACGTATGTTTAATGTTATAGGCGAGCCGATTGATAATATTAATGACTCGGAAAAAAATAAATTTAATAAAATGCAGTCGATTCATCAGCAGAGTCCTGATTTTTCTAAGCAATCGAATCGAACTGAAATTTTTCCGACGGGAATTAAAGTTATAGATTTATGTTGTCCGTATGTAAAAGGTGGAAAAATTGGTTTATTTGGCGGAGCAGGCGTTGGAAAAACTGTTTTGATAATGGAATTAATAAGAAATATTGGAAGTGAACTTGGCGGCTATTCGGTTTTTTCAGGTGTTGGCGAAAGAACGCGCGAAGGAAATGATTTATATCACGAAATGAAAGCATCTGGAGTTTTAGAAAAAACAGCGTTAGTTTTTGGACAAATGAATGAGCCACCGGGAGCAAGAATGAGAATTGCTTTAAGTGGTTTGACAATGGCAGAGTATTTTCGAGATGTCTTGCATCAAGATGTTTTGTTATTTATAGATAATATTTTTAGATTTGTGCAAGCAGGTTCAGAAGTTTCGGCTTTGTTAGGACGAATGCCAAGCGCGGTTGGATATCAGCCGACGTTAGCGGATGAACTTGGTGAGTTGCAAGAAAGAATCACGTCGACAAAAAATGGTTCGATTACTTCGGTTCAAGCGATTTATGTGCCAGCAGATGATTTGACTGATCCGGCACCGGCGACAACTTTTTCGCATTTAGATGCGACAACTGTTTTATCACGGTCAATAGTTGAACTTGGAATTTATCCGGCAGTTGATCCATTGGAATCGACTTCGAGAATTTTGGATCCGTTGATTGTCGGTGAAGAGCATTATAAAGTAGCGCGCGGAGTACAAGAGATTTTACAGAGATATAAAGAATTGCAGGATATAATCGTAATTTTGGGAATGGATGAATTGTCGGAAGAAGATAAATTGACGGTGAGTCGTGCGCGGAAAGTTCAAAGGTTTTTGTCGCAGCCGTTTTTTGTCGCGGAAAAATTTACGGGCATAAAAGGGAAATATGTTGATATAGGGGAAACTGTTCGCGGATTTAAAGAAATTTTGGAAGGTAAACATGATGAAATTCCAGAAGACGCTTTTTTAAATTCTGGAACTATTGATGACGTTTTGGCTAAGGTGAAACAAAATGCATAAATTGCGCGTGGTAATAAAAAATATTGACGGGATAATTTATGATGATTTAGCGGATATTGTAATTATGAAAACGGTTGATGGTGAGATTGGAATTATGGCAAATCATATTCCAATGATGGCTAAATTAAAAAAAAATTCGAGTGTAAAAATTAAAAATGACGGGCAGGAATTTGATTTTGAGATTAATAATGCTGTGGCAAAAATTTGTAGTAATAAGTTGGATGTTTTAGATTTTAGTGAAGAAAAATAAGACTGAGGATAAAAAACTCGGTCTTATTTTTTTTTTTTGATTTAAACGGTCTTGAAATTCAGGGCCGTTTTTATTTTGGCGGACTCACGCCCAAAGGCGAAGGCAAGTATGTAGCGCGTCCCACTCAGGTGGGCGGCGAAGCTGTCATCACCGTGGCCGCACAGACCGAAGGGCGCGTGCAGGAGATGGGCAAGTTCACA
>CAMVHY010000185.1 GCA_947167415.1 uncultured Clostridia bacterium | reverse complement strand
AACGACTTTAGCTCTTTATAAAAACAATTGGTCAAATGCGCCAAGTTGTGTAATACAAGAAATAAAACTTATTCTTAAATGTTTTGCGGACGATGAGGATTTTTATCAAATTTTGAAAAAATATTTTGGGAATAACTGCGAAGGGCTACCATCGGATGCGATCGATATGAGTTATGAGTTTTTTTTACTCTCAAATCAAGCTGATAATCGTGTTGAAAAGATTGAAAAAAGTGAAAAAGTGGGTTCCTTTTTCGGGCCACAAAGATTTAAAGATTTATTAAGTGTCGCAAATCCGTTGTTTAAGGGAATTGCCGCTAACGATGCAAAAGATTTGGTAAACTTTTTGATAATGCAGTGGCATGAGGAACAAAATAGAGCTAAATTAAATCAGGATAAAAATCCAGAAGATATTGCTAAGTGTATACGCTCTTTCTTGCAGCAAATTTGCATGTATATAAACACTATGCAATATAATTACAAGATGTGTAAAATTGCTATGTCACGTAACAATACACAGTTTGCAGGGTACACTTTATCAAATGTGTATACTTGCAAACAAAGTATCCAGCTTTTGATAAGAAATATAATTCAATACGCACAAATGATTAGTAATATGGATAAAAAATATTGTGGCGCTACAAACAAGATTATTCAGCAGGCAAAATTTTTATCTGTGGCGCTTGGTGGGTATAAAGGTATCGATAATTTTAATAATAATTTTGATTATATGTGTCAATGCACGAGAAATATTTTGGTTAACGCAAATACGATATCAAATAATCAAAATTATCAAATTGATCAAACAAAACAAGACGAAGTGTTGAAGGTATTTTTGGATGATTTTGATCAGAAACATCGCTCTGCTATTTCTGGCCGTTTCTACGGAGCAAGTCACACCGAAACGCAATGTTTAGGCTGTAATAAAGTAAACCACAATTATCAAATTTATTTCTTCTTAATATTCCCTTTGGAAGAAGTTCGTAAGTATAAGTATAAAAATAATAGTCAAAAGTCAACTGTTACATTGGCAGATTGTTTTGAATATAATAAGGAACCAGTAGTGTACAGTGGTGAAAATTCAATGTACTGTAATCATTGTAAAGAAAGTTTAGAAGCCACAACGCAGACAACGCTGACAACCGTACCAAAAAATTTAATACTTTTATTTAACAGAGGTAAAGGTATTGAGTTCGAAGTTAATATAAATTATCCGGAGCTTTTTGATCAGTACAATATAGGCAAAGAGTTTATGGTGCCAGATCAAAAATATACAATTAAACTAGCGTATTCTACTGTTAAACACATTGGAGAAAGCGGTATGAGTGGACATTTTATAATGGATGGTACAAGTGAGAGAGATGGTTCATTAAATAGATATAATGATGGCGGGATACAAAATGTTGATAACAATGGTATGCCTTATTTAGTTTTTTATAGAGACATGGAACCAAATGAGGTGATAAATCGCGTTTTAAAAAAAGTATCATTGGATCAGAATCTGAGCAATTACCTAGAGACAATAGCAATAAGATTTTCAGAATTAGGCGAATTAGACAAAAACTAATTAAATCTAAAAAAGGAAAATGCTAATGTGTCTAGAAGACTAAGATTTTCATATTTGCTTATGCAAGCTGTGTTGCCAGAACTGGTAGAAAATGAAAAAACTGGCGTACGCGAATATAAATCGTTACCTGATCAACAAGTAAGCAATCTGATTTGTGCCATTTTTGACTTGATAAAAAACGAACAAAATTTTGATGATCAGGCTATGAAAAATTATAGAACAGTAATACAAAGTGAAAAAACTGATATGCGAAATGCAAAACAGGAGAATATTGATATTAAGGAAACTACAGGCAATATGAAATTTCTTTTCAATCAGTTTCAACCCAACAACATGAACAATAAAATCAACAATAACTTCATCATGTATAACAACGATATCAATGAGATAAAGAACAACGACATCAACAACATCAACAACATCAATACCAACAATAACACTGGATCTACCGCTGGACATGACAACGTGTCAAAGTGTACTTGTATGTTGGAATTTACATTCAAAGGAAACACATTTAAGACAACTATCGATGATATTGTTAACGATACGAGAACAATAGAAGATGTTTTCGGCAGTATTGTTGGGGATAATTCTGGCGAATTTCAGAATTACAAAAACTTGAAGATAGAATTAACAAATCAAACAGAAGAAGTAAATAAGGAAATAAATGAATGCAGGCTTTGTGATCTGGCTCGATACATGACATACGGTGTTTTGCAATTTAATGTATCAGGAGAAAAGGTCTTGCAGAGCAAATTTTCTTGGTGGCAGATGGTTCTTGCGGTAATCTTCATAGTAGCGTCAGTAGTTTCTATTATTTTTGAGGCTTATATAATAGCGGTAGTATCAGTGATTGTAGCGTTATTAACTTTGTTTTTAAAACAAATTTTTTCGTGTTGTCGTGGAAATCATGGTCCACAATTACAAAATTATAATTGTGTTGGAATATCAACAGAAAACAATTGCAAAACCACGTTAAAGGATTATAACCTAGATTATTTCGAGGTAGAACACCTGACACACACAAACGAAGAACCAAAATAACGAAAATATTAATATTTTTGTCACGACGAGATAAAAAGACAATCGGAAAATATCCGATCGTCTTTTTTTATGCGAAATAAAATTTTAGATTTTTATTTTTTGTTTGAGATAAATTCTATATATTTACCGGTTCCGATTGCGACACAAGAAATTGCGTCTTCGGCAATAACCGTTTCGATTCCAGTCTTCTGGCAAATTAATTTGTCTAAACCATAAAGTAAACTTCCACCGCCTGTCATAACTATTCCTCTGTCAGAAATATCCGAAGACAATTCAGGCGGAGTTTTTTCTAAGACACAACAAACTGCTTCAACAATACTTGCAACTGGTTCACTCAAGGCCGACAACATTTCCTCTGAATTTACATTTATTGTTTTAGGCAAGCCTGTAATTAAATTTCTTCCTCTAACGTCCATATACACTGCTTCATCACGAGCAAATGCTGACCCGATATTAATTTTTAAACTTTCTGCTGTTCTCTCGCCAATTAATAAATTATGTTGCTTTCTCATATATCTTATAATTGCCTCGTCAAAATTATCACCAGCGATTTTAAGCGATGTACTTACGACTGAACCGCCTAAAGAAATTACAGCAACGTCTGTTGTTCCTCCGCCTATATCTACAATCATGCTTCCAC
>CAMVHY010000184.1 GCA_947167415.1 uncultured Clostridia bacterium | reverse complement strand
ATAGCGCAATAACCGAATTTTTTACATCAAAAAAGTCAGAGTCCAAAACACCTTTTTTCGCAACAAAAACAACGTCAAATCCGCGACAAAATAACATTTCATTCAATCTATAACTTTCACGTATAAGCCTGGTAATTCTATTTCTTATATGGCTTTTGCCAATTTTTTTGCTCACACATATACCAACCCTGTTAACAGACAAATTATTTTTTTTAACAAACGAAATTAAATTTTTGCTGGCAACTGATTTCCCGTAATTATAAACATACCTAAACTGAAAATTTTTGCGTAATGACTTAGTAAAAATCAAACAATACACCCCGAAACTAAACACTTATAAATTATAATTTTAAAAATATCACACGGCTTAATCTTTAATTTTTATGCCGATAAAACTTTGCGACCTTTTGCACGTCTACGACTTAAAACTTTACGCCCGTTAAAACTACTCATCCTTGCTCTGAAACCATGTGTTTTAGCTCTGTGCCGTGTGTTTGGCTGAAATGTTCTTTTCATAAAATAAATACCTCCTCAAGTTTTAAATTTATAACTTTTTTCGTTTTTGAAATCCTGTACATAAAATGACCATAACAAAAACATTTTGAGTCTAAAACACAAAAAATAAATTGTCAAGTGAAAAATATTTTTTTGTCCGAAATAATCCTGATGAAACGTTTGAAAACGATTAGATAAAGATAAAAATATGATTTAAAATAAATTATGAAAAAAAAGACAAAATGTCCGAGCAAATAAAAAAACATTTTCGCAATAAAACGGCGAAACGTAAAAAATAACAAATTGCTATTTCCTAATATTTATTTATTAGAGCAAAATAATATTTAAATATTTGTATGCCGCACTTTTTAAATTTATTTCATTTTGACTAGATTAATTTTTTTATTAATATACTTTTATGATAGGATTAAAAAAAATTTTTTTTGGAGTGAATAAAAAAATGAGTAGAACTTATGTTTTGGATAATTATTTTTCAAAATTATCTTTGCGGGAAAATCAAGAAGCAATTGTTTTAATAAAAAGATCTTTTGAAAAAAATTTAGCTTCGGCATTAAATTTGACACGAGTTTCAGCTCCGTTATTTGTAAAAAAAAATAGTGGGCTAAACGACGATTTAAATGGTTTTGAAAGACCAGTCGAATTTGATATCAAAGAAACGAATGACGTGGTTCAAATTGTTCATTCGTTGGCAAAATGGAAACGACAAGCTTTATATGATTATAAATTTGATTTCGATCAAGGATTATTTACAAATATGAATGCGATAAGACGAGATGAAAATCTTGATAATCTTCATTCGATATATGTTGACCAATGGGATTGGGAAAAAATTATAAAAAGAGAAAATAGAAATTTGGATTATTTAAAGCAAGTAGTCAAAGAAATTGTTGATTGTGTAAATATGACCTTAAGCGATGTGAAGGAAAAGTATCACGCGATTGATTTGAATTTAAATAATTCGGTTGTTTTTATAACTTCACAAGAGTTGGAAGATAAATATCCAAATTTAAATTCGACGGAACGCGAATATGAATTTGCGAAAGAAAATAAATGTATTTTTATAATGCAAATCGGAGATGTTCTGAAATCAGGAAAAAGACATGACGGACGAGCGCCTGACTACGATGATTGGAGTTTAAATGGAGATTTAATTTATTGGGATGAAGTGATTAATTCGCCCATAGAAATTTCTTCGATGGGAATAAGGGTTGATGCGGAATCATTGGAAAAACAGCTCGAAAAATCAAATGCGCTCGAAAGAAAAAAATTTGATTTTCATAAGGCAATTCTTGAAAATAAATTGCCGTTGACAATTGGTGGCGGAATCGGACAATCGAGATTATGTATGCTTTTGTTGCAAAAAATTCATATCGGCGAAGTTCAAGCATCGATATGGGATGATGAAACTTTACTTGCATGCAAAAAAAATAATATTAATTTGTTGTGAAAAAATAAATTCGGAGAAAAAAATGCGAGTACGAAAAAAAAAACGTACGGCTGATGTTTTAAATAACAGTCAAAAAATTATTAGCGCTGGTTTTGATATTAATTGGAAAAAATATTTTGGTAATAAAGGGGAAATTTGTCTTGAGATTGGTTGCGGAAAAGGCAAATTTATAAATCAAATGGCACTTGAATTTAAAAATAAAAATTTTATTGCGATGGAAATCTGTCCGGATATTATTATAAGCGCGATTGAAAAGGCGGAAAAAAATAATTTAACAAACGTTTTTTTTATCGTGGATGATGTTAAAAATCTGGAAAAATATTTTTTGTGCGGGCAAGTCAGTGAGCTTTATATTAATTTTTGTGATCCGTGGCCAAAAAAAAAGCATGCAAAACGTCGTCTGACACATGAAAATTTTTTGGATATATATAAAAAAATTTTGGCGCCGACAGGTAAAATTTTTTTTAAGACGGATAATAAAGATTTGTTTAATTTCAGTTTAAATGAGTTTGCTGCAAATGGGTTTGAATTAAAAAATATTTGTTATGACTTACACAAAAAAAATCCTGAGGTAAAAAACATTGAAACGGAGTACGAAGAAAAATTTTTGATTTTAAATATGCCGATTTTTTATTGTGAAGCTATTTTGCTGCGAGATAAAAAAATATAATCGCGTGAATTATTTTTTGAGTTGAAAAAAATCTAGTATTAGAAAATTTATTTTTTTGTGATTAAAAAAAGACTGGAGAAATAAAATCTTCGGCCTTTTTTTGTCGCATAAAATCAAATAAATATTTTGGCGCGTAAAAAGCTTATAAGAAAATATTTAATTATATCTTGACAAACAAAAAAAATCGGGTTAAAATTAGGTAGCGTTCACATAAAAAGCAAGTCAAAAATAAAAGCAAGTGAGGGAGATGGTAGAGATAAAAATATAATCAAGATTATCATAACGAGTAAAAACTTTTCTAAAACGTTTTAATCTCAGGAAATATCGCTCGATATTGTTGCGTTGTTTATAAAGATGTTTATCGTAACTCCAAGGCAACTTACGATTTTTTTTTAGGTGGAACAACTATGAAAAAACCGTTATCCTTGGCCAAAGCTAAAGTTTTATCATCTTCGTAAGCTCTGTCCATCAGAAAATAATTATTATTTTTGGAATATATGGATTCAATCAATTTTCTTCCTTCGGGAGCATCGTGAGAATTACCAGGAGACAAACAAAAAACCACTGGACATGAAGATGTACAACATAGGTGCAACTTCGTTGTCAGGCCACCTTTTGAACGTCCAATGCTTTGTTTCTGATTC
>CAMVHY010000183.1 GCA_947167415.1 uncultured Clostridia bacterium | reverse complement strand
TTATCGGTGATCATATTATCGCTCTCAATATTACAACAACAACCAAATATTTTTTTGAATAACCACGGTGCCCAAAAATTACCACCAAAAGTAATAATTGTAAACAAAACAAAACCAAAGCTAATGCATGGACCTGTATTTTCTTCAACAGTAGTCATATTCTTTCTGCGATTATCTTCTAACGGTAGCAATGTGTTTTGTTTAATTAGCCTTAAATGCAGATTAAATTTATTGTTCATTTTATCTATCAATTCTTGGTTTTTGGTTTTGAAAATGATTTCTCGCATATAAAGCATCGCATTAGGTGGATTATTTTGAAAGATTGTGTCATCGCAAGAATCAAGCCAGGCGGATAAAATATCTACATCAGATTCCACTTTAATTTTATCTACAGTAACATTTAAAGCATAATGATCCGCTACAAGTATATTTTTCATAGCTAAACAAAAGTCATCAAAATCAGATATATCTATAAATTTATAGCTCTTCAATAGTCTTGTAAGATGTTTTTTGCTGATACCTTGTGACTGATTTTGAAAAATTTGTAATATCCATCTGAAATAATACTTATCATCAATTTTATTTGGAATCCGATCGAAAAAATTTTCTTGCCAAAAATATTGCGTATTATGATTTTTGTTTATATTTCCAAGTGCACCAAATTGAAAACCAGATAACGCAATTATTTTCAAATCTGCCAATGTCAAATGCTGCATCTTGTTCCATCTTTTCCAAATGATTTCTTGGGCTAATGTGTTCATGTTACGAAAAAAGTCGTAAACTATCTCGCTACTCCAAATTTTTTCAAAATCTGAACAAAAACGCTCTCTAAGACTTTTGCCATATGGCGGACAATCAAGCTTTGTTGTTTCAAATAATTTGATAACATCTTCTTTTTTATGTGGAACAAGCATATAGTTTTCAAAAAACAATCTATACATAATAACTTCTAAATCACAATTATCACCTTCGGCAAAATTGTCTTCCCCAAAGTTAATTTTTAAGACCTGTTCTAAATCATAATTTTCATCAAAATTAAACTTTTGTTTTATAAAATTAATCAAACTTGGTGTAAATATATATTTGTTGTATTTATTTTCTATGTCAGCAATATTTTTTCCTTGTTTGTTTAGCTCGTCGAGTTTCTTCTTCGGAATTTTCAAAGAAAACGATTTAAACAAATCTTGTTTATTCTCAGCCCAATGATTTATTGCTTTCTTAAAAATATCTCCGGGTACAGAATTATTTTTACAATAGCTTAGAATCATAAGTGCACAAGGAAATTTATATCCGTCTAAATTTATAAGCCTTTCAATGATTTTGTTAATTTTTTCCGCATTAAAATCATTATTATCTCTAAGAGATTTCAGTAATTTAACGATAAGATCTTTGTACAAAAATTTTGATGGAGCAAACTCAAGAATATTATACATAGCTTCAACAATTTGTTTTTTATTGTCTTTATCTTTTTCTAAATAACATTGCAAAATATTAACTATATGTTCGAAACTTTCGTTGGAAAGTTTGTTGTAACTATTTGTATCTGTAAATTTAAGCAAATCCAAATCAAAAAAATCGTTGGCACAGTAATTTTCAATAACTACTACACAATTTAAAAAATCATAAATCAAATCAATGTAAAACAAGCGTTTACAGGTTTTATTTTTTGATTTTTGGTGCCGTTTTATAAAATCAAATACTGGCTTTAAATTATTAAAATTGTCTTTTTTGTCATTGTAAAAATCCATTTCACTATAAATACTAAAATCGAAATGTCGATATCTCTCTAACTCCTTGTTTAGCTCAGATAAATCAACTTTGCCAAACATCAAAATACTAAGTTCAAAAATGGTTTCAACCGATGTTTTTGTTTTGAACAATGAAATAACATAGCTTACCCGATAAGCCAATGCTTTTTTTTCGTCTTTATTCAATTTACATTTTCCGTTGTTTTTAGTCTTACAAATTCCGTTGTTTTTAGTCTTACAAAACTGTAACAAACTATTATCATCGCTTATTTGTTTTATTTCTGAAAATTTAGAGACATCAACATATTCTATCTTCCTATCCGAATATGAGCTATCATTCATAACAACAAACCTCCAACAATTCTTTATCATAATTTTTATTTTACCATAATAATTTTACCATAATAAATTTATAAAGGCAAATTTTTTTCTGTAAAACAATTTTTTTTAGACTTTTTTATATAAGTGATTTGAATATGCATGTAAAAAAATCTTGTTATCAAAACAAAAATTATCCGAGCTAAAAAAAACAACTGGATTTTTATTTTCCAATCGTTCTTTATTTTATTTCAATGCATTTTTTTGTTTACTTAAATTTTCTTCAAGACCATTGAATTGATTTGGCATAGAATCTTGACTTGAACTTCCCCGATTTTTATCTTTATGGTTGGTTAAATTATCACTTTCAAAATCAAAACAACAACCAAATATTTTTTTAAATAACCGTGGTCCCCAAAAAATACCACCAAGAGTAATTATTACAAGCCAAAGAGATGTTTTATATAGAACTCGTTTAAATTTGTTGATTAGGTTTTTGTTACGATTGCTTAATAAAATAAAAATAAAAAGTAAAAACCTATTTTCAAATCTTTATATCATGGTGTTTTGTAGCGCATAAAAAATATAGCACTTGATAAATGCAAAAAAAATGTTACAATGAGCGATGAGTGTTTGGGTTATAAAACAAACACTCAAGATTATATTATTTGTTTTTGGTTTTGTTGCATGTGCTCTCCATGTGTTATTTGTGTTTTTTCAAATATAAGGGGGATGATTTGCGATGGATAAAATGAGCTATAATTTGGATAATACTCAATATCAAAATGAAAATTTAGATGCAGAATATGTTAATAATCCTTCAACTGAGGAACAAATTTTAGGTCGTTTACCAAAGATATTAATATATGCCAGTTTTGCTGTGATTTCTATTTTTTATTCTTGTTTAGCTGCAACATCAACACCGGTTCTATTTACTGCAGGAATAATTCTTGCATCGGTTTTTATTTTGCGTTCAATTGCTGAGTCTTGGAGAATATTTAAAAACAAATCGGATGATTATGTAAACGAAGAAAAACAATTAATTTTGAAAAACAAATCTGATAAACAACGTTGGATTGATTTTGCCGCATTGCTCGTGCTTGGATTATCATTAATGGCTTTAGGAATAACTTTTATGATTACTCCAGCTTTTTTAGGAATGTTTATGCATGTGCATACCGTTTTTAAAATTAGTTTATCAATTCTTGGAGTGTTTTTTATCGGCAAAAGTATCTCTTGTTTGAATTTAAAATTATTTCGGAAACGAT
>CAMVHY010000182.1 GCA_947167415.1 uncultured Clostridia bacterium | reverse complement strand
GATTGCAAGCGCGCAAGTTAAATCGAGTATTTTATTAGCAAGTTTATATTTAAAAGATCATGAAGTTGAAATTACAGAAAAAAAATTGACACGTGATCACACGGAAAACATGATAAATTATTTTGGCGGAAATATAATTTTTAATGAAGATAAAACTAAAATTTTGAGTTCGAGCGGAGAAAATTTAAAAGGGAAAAAAATAATAATTCCGGGAGATATTTCGTCGGCAGCTTTTTTTATTGTTTTGGCGTTATTAATTCCTGATTCACATTTGATTTTGAAAAATATTTTAGTTAATCCGAGACGAATGGGTTTAATAAAAATTTTAAGACAGATGGGCGCAAAAATATTTGTTAAAAATAGTTATGAGATTTATGACGGAGAATTAGTCGCGGATATAGAAATTTTTTATTCGAAAATAAATGGAATAGAAATTTCTGGGCAAACAGTTGTGGATATGATTGATGAGATTCCTGTTTTTGTCGTTGCATGTTTATTTGCTAACGGAATTAGTGTAATTAAAAACGCCGAAGAATTACGAGTAAAAGAGTCGGATAGAATTATGAGCGTAGTCGAAAATTTTAATAGACTTGGTGCAAATATAAAAGAATGTGAAGATGGGATGATTATAGAAAATAAATTTGATTTTAAGCCGGTAAAAAATATTAGACATAAAGATCATAGAATTGCAATGAGTTTAGTAATTTTATTTTTGGTCACGGGAAATAAATTAGTATTAGAAGATGCGGAATGTATTGATGATTCGATGCCAGATTTTTTTGATTATCTAGAAACTTTTTTTTGAGAGAAATAAATTTTTGATTTGGAGTTTTGATGCTAAAAAAATTTGTTTTGGTATGTAAAAAATAAACTGTGTATGTTTTTTTGTGCGCAGTTTTTTTTATTTGCTAAAAATTATTTGCTAAATATTTTTTATTTGTAATTTGAATTTATATTATAATGGTGATAAAATAAAAATGCGTTTGATCTAAAAATTTTATTTTTTAGTGAGCAAAAATTTTTATATGGAGTGATTTTATGAGTCAAGATAATAAAACGATTTCTGAGGAAAAAAAAGATTATACGACTTCTTTCAAATACGTTAAAGATTTATGTTCAGGAAAAATAGATGGATACGATGATGATGGATTTGCAAAATTACAAGTCAGTATGTTATATTGCTATACACTTTTTTTTAATCGAAATTTGATAACACAAGGTGATATTGCATACTATGAAACTCGCAAAAAAAATGCGTTACAAATAAATTTTTTCGGTTGGTTGCGGCAATATATAAAAGATTGGTTTCATAATAAATTTAATGAAGTACCAAATGAAGTACCATTGGTTTTAAGCGAAAAAGAAATTATTAAAAGAAGACCAATTAAGTAATTTGAAAGGTGAGTGTAATAAATTTATTATGCCAAGGTTAGAACAAGCTAAGCAGCATCTAGATAGTGTAGACAAAAACGGAAAAAAATTAAACAAAGCAGTATAGCGATAATCGATAGACAAGAGGTACAACATTTAATCTAGCGTCATTTTATCCAGATTATACTACGGTTAACTGATGGGTTATCTCAAGTAAGAAAAAAATTTTATAGGCTTGATTTTATTACTAAAAATCAACGCTTATTAATTATTAATGGCAAAACAAAACTTTTTGTTCACCAAGTAGTAAATAAAATTTTTTTAAAGAGAATAATCTTAGAAAAAAGTATGTAATACAAAAAAATTAAAGAGAAGTAAGAGACGGAGAAATAGTACCGACAAAAAAGGAAACACGGAAGGCAACAGAAGTTTTAAAATAGCGGATAGCAATGCCGCACCAACGCTTAAATTTCAAAAATGTATTTTCGACGATATGGCGCAAATAATATAAATCAAAATCAAAATTTTGTCTGAATTTCCGACTAGACTTGGGGGAAATGACTGCCTTAATGTCAAGTTTTTCAGTATAATTAATGATTGAATTTGTATCATAAGCTCAATCACCAAGCAAAGTACCAAGTTTAATTGTTTTTAGATTAATTACTCTTCCTTTCGTTGCCATAATATTTTTTTAAGCTTTATATTTTGATTTAAAACTTTAGCCAATCTTTCCCATTTTCCGTTTTTCGCCCATCTCAAAAATCTTTTATGTACCGTAGGCCATTTTTCATGATCCGGCGGTAAATCTAACCATGTTGTTTTTATCCTCAATATCCACAATATTCCGTTTAAAAAAATTCTTTCGTTCTGCCCAGTTCTTCCTTCCTTTTTTTCTTTTATACGATCTTTTATTTTTTCCCACTCTTGATTTCTCACATTATCTTTTAAATAACTTTTGTCTTCCTTT
Organism: uncultured Clostridia bacterium; assembly: GCA_947167415.1. Lineage (GTDB taxonomy): Bacteria > Bacillota > Clostridia > Lachnospirales > CAMVHY01 > CAMVHY01. Next base: position 1,006 of record CAMVHY010000182.1, on the reverse strand, counting down.
TTATTACTTGTTTTTCCTTCTTTTTTATTTAATTCCTTTTCCATTCTTTTATATCGTATATCTTCTAATTTTGTTTGTACTCTCTAAAACGAAAGAAAATATAGAGAACGTTTTGAGTTCGTGTTTAAAAGAAAAAGGTGTAAATGACAAAAACACAAAAGTTCTAGCGAAACGTTTAAGAATGCTCTGATGGCATTTATCAATTTTTGGAAATTTGGCAAGTAAAAAAAACAACAAAAACATCTTAAATCAAGTCAAGATATACAGAAAAAGTTTGGCTTTTGTCGAACTTTCTTAAAAATCAAAATAACGATCGAACTAAGACCAAGAGAGCAAACGATATAATAGCGGGGTAGTAACCATTTTTAAATTGAGTGAGTAAAAATTAAAGTTGCGAGGAATATAAAAGAACTCCCAGAAATTTGGGAGTTTTTTTATATCAGAAGATTTTTAAGCGATTCTCGAACTTTATCAAAATCTGAGTCATCATTAATTTCTAATTGTAATCTGTTTGTTAAATCCAAACTAAAAATGCCTGACAAAGATTTTGCATCGATAATATATTTTTTGGATATCAAACGACATTCGGATTTACATAATGCCATTATCTCGGTAAATTTCTTTATTTTTTCAAGCGAGTCTAATTTTATAATTAAGCTTTTTATTTTTATACACCTCCACATTTTTTCTCTCAAGTAGAAAATTATTTTAACTGAATTTGATTGAATTTATTACAAGCACCAAAACTTTATATGGTGCCATATTTTCAGTTTTACCACTTAAATATACGGTCAGGATGAAAAAAAATAAAACCGAAGGGTATATAAAAAATCAAGTAACAAACAAAGAACAACATAAGTTTTTATGAATATAAAAAATTAATCCGTAATCCAGTTAAAGAAATCTATCTGAAATATTTTTTTCGATAAAAATTATATACGGTCACCAAATTTATACCAAATGGATTTTTTATTGCTTTAACTGTTTCTTCTTTATTTTTTTTAAT
>CAMVHY010000181.1 GCA_947167415.1 uncultured Clostridia bacterium | reverse complement strand
TAAACTTTTTCACAGATTGTTTAAAAAGTTTAATATTATGTTTGTATGTTAAAAATAAATTTGATACGAAAGATGAGAAAGAAAAAAAAGAAAAAGAAAAAAAGGAACGTTTAAAACAAATTCTGATCGATACATTTTTGAATATGCTAGTACATCTTTCACTCAGCCCTTTTTTAGTTAATAACTATAGACCTGTAGATACTACAGGCTTTATTGTAAGATTTTGCGCAGAAAAACCATTTTATGGTTTACATCCAAGACTCTACGGTTATATTTGTAAATTTCTTATTAAAAATGCCGATAAACCATTGAATTTCCAAGAACAAGCCGAATTTATCCAGCAATTTTTAGATATTACTCTTAAATTAAATAACAAAAAGGTCAACCTTAGTGATAAAATAGGATTGGTTGATGAAGATTCAAATATAATCAAGTTGGATAATGGAAAAATACCAGAAATAAAGGAGAAAAAGCTCTATTTTAAAGTTGTTGATGATAGATTTAAGGAGACGATCATACTTAATTTTAATATTTTTGATGATAAAGATTTGCAAGATTTAAAGGTTTTTATCGATGCAAATGGTGATATTAAATCTGTGAAGGAAGAAGATCAATTATCATCGGGTGAATTCAATAATCTTAATAAATTATTATTAGGTACGAAACTTTTTTCTGATAAACCTCAACGTGATTTAATTTGTATCTTGTTCGGAATATATTTGAAACGTAAAGGTAAAATAAGTGATATAACGGACGATGGTATTAAAGATATCCTTAGATCATTTTTTTCAGAAATGTTAAAAGGTAAAAATAAAAAATCGATAATGACAGAGTTTAAAAATTTAAAAGCAGAAAAAATCCCTAACGAAATTTATTCGCAATTAGCCAAAGTTGCAATTTGTTGCAATGCTGATAGTCAAAAAGATTTTTGGGGGAAAAATGGTGACGATAATAGTTCCAAATTTTTGGATAAAATTAAAATAGAATGCGACAAATTGAAAGATAATAAAGATCAACTTTGGCATTGGATTCAAACTGAACTTTTTGTTACTATTATAAATAAAAAAATAGACAGTAATGAAACATTGAAAGCGGATTTAAATAAATTTATAATAAATGCTTTGCCGGGAGACAAATCATGTTTTCAGAATCTAGATGCATTTGCAACTTTTTTGCCAACAAAGCTTAAAAAATACTTCACTAAAGAAAAAATCCGGGAGATTCTCGGGAAAGAGTGGGGAAATTTTGAAATACAAGATGACTATCTAGAAAGGTTATATGAAATAGATTTGTCTCCTAAGACTAAAACTGAGATAATAAAAAAATTTAATATGATAAAACCTAAATTTTTTGAGAATCGATTGAAAGATGAAAATGATGTAAAGAAAGCAATTGACACATTTAAAAAAATATTAGGCAAAAATAAAGTTTCTGCCTATGATTTTAGGAGTTTTATTTATTTAAATATTTCCGCTGGAGCATTATCAAGTAAAGATATGGACGCTATACTGGATTATGTTGGCTGCGATAAAAAAGAATCAAAAGAATCAAATTTATTTCTCAGTGTGTATTTCCCTTTTATATTCAATGTACTCAACGGGCAACCATCGGAAAAATTTATAAAATTTATAGTTGAACGTACGTCTTTTGATGAACTCGGTTCGACATGTTTAATCAAAGGTATTATTGCTTTAATACGGGAACATTCTGTATACAAAAAAGGTAAAACAAAAGGAAATCTAATTGCGGTTCTGCAAGGTATTTTAGGTGGAGAAAATCCTTATAAAGAATTTTCTAATGCACTGCTTAGGGCTTCAAATATCGCGGACAAGATAAAATTGGAGGACATCATTAAAGACACTAATGATAAAGATGTTCTGGGTTTTGTTGGCGATTTGATGTTTTATGGCATTAAAATCAAATTAGAGGGGGCTGACGAAAATAAAAAGTTTACGGTTTGTGAAGAAGAACATCAATGTTCAAATGAGGTCCTTATGGAACTTTTGTCCAAAGAGCCAGATTTGAATAATTGGCTGAAAGATATCTTTACTAAAAATGAAGAGAATAAAGAAATTACAACATTAGATGATTTAGTAAGCAAAATGTCGAAAGCTGATGCTATAAAAAAAATTATTAACAATAGTAAAAATTCCGAGCGATTAAAAAAAATATATAAACCATTGTTGGACAATGATAATCTTTTGAATGGAGTGAAATTGAAGCAGGATACCGTCGAGTGATGTATGCGTGGAATTCGCTCAAGTGTTGACAGTGGCAGTCTAACATTTGACAAAAAAAAATTTGAAGAAGTTAAAACTTCGCTTGAAAGCTGGAACGTAGACTTGAAAGATGAACAACTTAAATACGAAATAATTTGTTCGATTGTAGCGCTTTTTTTCAGCGATGTTTCCAAGTGTAGTACATTTTTATGCAATGAAGAATTTATCAGTATGGTTGCTGATATGATACAAAAACCAGAACTTAATATTTATCTTGATAAGTATGAGAAAGATTTTTTCTCATACATAAAAGAACAGTTGCTAAAGGTAAAAGGTAATAAAGATCTAAAAAATCATTTAAGTATTTATATCGAAAACAAAGATAGAGATTTAGAAATAAATAAATTGCAACAAGACAGCAAAGACGAAAATAGAATGGATAGAATAGATGGTTTAAAACAATCAAGTAATAACAATGCTTTAGCAATAAATAATTTGCAACAAACTATCAATTTTTATAAGTGGTTATATTTATTTGCTCTTGTTCCTGTTTTAGGTTGGATATTTTGTGCTATTTTATACTTTTACTTCCATAAACCTTGCCTTAATCGTTTGGGACAGTTGAGACAAAATCAAGAGACAATTAGTAAAGATTTAAGTCCATTAAAGACAACTCAAGAGACAATCTCTAACAGATTAAATCAATTAATGCGAAAACGAACAGAATCACGAGAACAATCAGAACAATTAAAAGACAACTGTCAAATATTACTAAATTTCATAGATCCTGAAGGACAGATGTCACCGGAAAATATAATTATCGACAACGAACAAAAGAATAATTTATTAGATTCTGATAAACAAAGCCCACTTTCTGAAAATAATATTATTGATATCAAAAACAAACCTTAAAATTGATTTTATTCTTTGTATCCAAAACAAAAAAAGCCACATAAATATATTTTTATATGGCTTTTTTATAATTCGACTATCGTTACACCTAAATCTCCCTCGCCAAAACTTCCTGCACGAAAATTTTTTACATACGGATTTTTTTTTAGATAATCACCCACGGCTTTTTTTAATATCCCCATGCCTTTCCCATGAATAATTTTTATTCGAGATAAATTTGCCAAAATCGCATCGTCTATATATT
>CAMVHY010000180.1 GCA_947167415.1 uncultured Clostridia bacterium | reverse complement strand
TGCTTGAACAATGGATGTTTTTAGAAGTTTCAAGCATGGATAAAAATTTATTTTCAAGTGATAAACCATATGATCAAGTAATAAAAGATTATTTAATACAACCTGAAATGCAAAATCGCAGAGAGGAATTTCTGGAGAAAAATTATCGGGTCGTTGGAAATGGTATTAGCGTATTTCGTAAATTTACTTGGCTTTATTTTGATCAATTGTCTGAAACAAAAAAATGGGATAAAAAAACAAAAGATACTATCACGAGCAAGTTTATAAAATTTTGGTTATATCAGGGAAGCAAAATTGAAGATTTAACTAAAAATCGAAACGTTGAAGAGGGCAAGTGGCCGACTTTTTCTAACGCGTGCAAAAAACTGAAACGGAGTTTTTTTAATTCAAAACGAAGTTTTTCGATTGATTTCAAAGAGTTCATAGATCGATTAACTACGCAGGAATTGAACCAATATTTGTTCACCAATAAATATTATTTTGTAGATCATTTTAAAAATGAAATTATAAATAATATAAAATTTATCTGCGAACAGTTCTTATCAAAAAATAAGAATTTGCCAAATTTTAGTGAGGAGAATGTAAGCAATAAATTTAAAAAGTTATTAGGTTATCTTGCAGTGAATTCGGAATTAATTGATGAACTGACGTTAGCCTTATCAAAAGAAAAAATAACACTATCTGAAAAAACTAATGTTATCGCGCCTTTGGAGCAAGATAATAATTCTGAGGTTGGTTTGATACAACAAATTCTTTCAGCAATAATTAAAAAGTTTTTTGGTTTCGATGATAAAAAAGCTGCTGTTACCGTTACTATTGAAAAAAACGATAATAACGACACGCAGGATTTTTTTTCAAAACCTAAGGCTAAAAATTTAGAAGCTGGTGAGCTTTTACCATCGTTTGCTACTTCTCAAAATAAAGGTTCAGTAAAATAATAAAAAAGTTTTGTTTTAGACACGGCATTTTTATTGTCGTGTTTTTTTTTGTGATAAAATAAATTTGTTGTTGAAAAAAATATTTTTTTGGAGGAATTTTTCTACATAATGAATTTGTTAAATGATTTAAATGATAGACAAGCGGAGGCTGTCGAAATTATTGATAGGCCATTGTTAATTTTGGCTGGCGCAGGGTCAGGCAAAACTCGTGTTATTACGTATAAAATTTCTTATTTGATAGAAAATGGAGTTGCGCCATATAATATTTTGGCTTTAACGTTTACGAACAAAGCTGCGAATGAGATGAAAGAGCGTGCAGTAAAATTAAATATAAACGCACAAAATGTTTGGATTGGGACGTTTCATTCTTTGTGTGTAAGGATTTTGAGAAAAGAAATAGATAAACTTGGCTATAAAAATAATTTTAATATCACGGATGCCAAAGATAATTTGAATTTGATAAAAAATTGTTTGAAAGAGTTGAATTTAGACGAAAAGTTTTTTTTGCCGAAAAATATTGCCGCGCAAATAAGTTTTAATAAAAATAAAATGATTGGCGCTGACGAATTTTTTATTAAAACGCATGATGATTTTAGATTAAATAAAGTTGCTGAGGTTTATAAGCTTTATCAAGAAAAATTAAAGATTGATAATTTGTTAGATTTTGATGATTTGCTTTTTTTTACGGCAAAAATTTTTATGGATTATGATGGTGTATTAAAATTTTATAAAAACAAATTTAGATATATTTTAGTTGATGAGTATCAGGACACGAACGCTGTGCAATATTTTTTAATAAAGTTGCTTGCGGGTGAATCAGAAAATATTTGTGTTGTTGGCGATGACGATCAAAGTATTTATAGCTGGCGTGGCGCAGATATAAATAATATTTTGGACTTTGAAAAAGATTTTCGGAATGCAAAAATAATTAAGCTTGAACAGAATTATCGTTCGAATCAAATTATTTTGGACGCTGCGAATGGTGTAATTAAAAATAATTTAGGACGAAAAAGTAAAAATTTATGGACAGAGCAAAAAGATGGAGAAAAAATTATTTTTTATAGGGCAAGTGATTATAAACTCGAAGCAAAATTTTTGGCCGAGCAAATTTTAAATAATAAAGATAAATTTGATTTAAAAAATTGTGCTGTTTTGTATAGAAATAATTTTTTGTCGCGTGTTATTGAAGATGAGTTTGTGAAAAAAAATATTGCATATAGATTAATTGGTGCGACAAGATTTTATGATCGAATGGAAATAAAAGATTTGATCGCGTATTTAAAATTTATAAATAATCCGGATGATGAAATAAGTTTATTGCGAATAATTAATACGCCACGACGTGGAATAGGTGGAAAAAGTTTGGAAAAAGTAATGTCTTTTGCCAGCCAAGAAAAAATTTCGTTATGGGAAGCATTAAAAATTTTTGCTGATAATAATAAAAATTTTGGTTGTTTTGTTGAGATGATAAATCTTTTTTTGGATTATAAAGAAAAATATAGTATTTATGATTTGATGCAGAAAATTATTTTTGAAATAGGATATAAAGAATATCTGGAAAAGCAAGAAGAATATGTGAGTCGGATCGAGAATATAGAAGAATTTTTGGCGAAAATAATTGAATTTGAAAGAGGGCAAGAAAGTAAAAAAACGCTGACAGAATTTTTGGAGCAGATTTCTTTATTGTCTGAAACGGATAATTATGATAAAGATGAAAATGCTGTGAGTTTGATGACTTTGCACGGGTCAAAAGGTTTGGAATTTGATTGTGTTTTTATTTTTGGTGCGGATGACGATATTTTCCCAAGCAATTTTAAATCTGATATTGAATTGGAAGAAGAAAGAAGATTATTTTATGTGGGAATCACGCGCGCGAAAAAAAAATTATTTATATCTTGTGCGGATGCGAGATTAAGAAATGGGCAAATTATAAATTCGAAACCGTCGCGATTTATTGATGAAATTCCGAGCGAATTAATTGATTTTGAGAGCGATAGAAAAAAAATTGTTTATGTTGATTTTAATAAAAAAAAGTATGATGTTAATTTTGGGGTAGGAAAAAATTTTTATGATGAGAAAAAAAATGTGGAGAAAAATATTAAATTAAATTATTGTGTCGGAGATAAAGTTAGAAATTTTAAACTTGGCGTTTGTATTGTAAAAGAAATTTTATTTTTGGCAGACAAAAATGATTATAAAGTAAAAGTTGAATTGTTGGACGGAAGCGAAAAAATTTTAATGGCCAGTCTTGTAAAATTTATAAAATGTTAATTAAGTATGAGTGAGGGAGAATTTTTTGTATAAATTATTAAAAACGGATGGAAAAGCAAAACGTGGTGAGTTTGTTACACGTCATGGAATTGTACAAACACCGGTTTTTATGAACGTGGCAACTTGTGGAGCAATTAAAGGCGGAATTTCTGCTTTGGATTTGAAAAAAATAAACACGCAAATTATTTTG
>CAMVHY010000179.1 GCA_947167415.1 uncultured Clostridia bacterium | reverse complement strand
ATCCGGAAAAACTTCTCCTCGGTTTATGAAGTAACTAGAGGAGTGATGAAAGTTATTAAACTTAAAAATAACGAAGATAAAGAAAATGATTTCTTCAGTAGTGACAATATTAAAAAGATTTTTCTAGAGTTCGCCAAGAACAGAGAAAAAATCGAAGGTTCAAAAATTAAAAATTTAAAAGCTGAAGATAGAAATAAATTAGTTGATGATGTTTTAAATGATAATTATAAAATGCTTGCCATTTATTATTTTGCTGGGGAGTTATCTGCCAAGGATTTGGATTATTTTTTAAGCAAATTGGAACCAATACAAAATGTTCTCAGTAAAAGCACATATCCTGGATGGTTTGAAAAATTTTTCTTTGCGGCAAAAAGTTTTTTTAAGAGTTTCATAAACCGAAATGTAGAAAAAATAAATTTGGCTATAGCAGCGTTTTACCTTAATAATGATGAACCTAGAACAAAAAAAATTGTAAATAGCAGACATGAGAGTGTTTTTGATAAATTAAAGGAAATTACAGTTGAGATTGGCACACAAAATTGGCAGCAAAATAAAATAAAAGCACAAAATGAAATCATATATTAGTCCGTGTTAGGACATTTGTTTAGCTATACGAAAAATTCTGATTTTAATTAAGATCGACATTGAAATTTATAAACTTATATTTTTGGAACAAAAAAGATTGAAGCTTTGCGCTTCAATCTTTTTTTTATAACTTAATTTTAGTTTAACCTAGTCTATAAACTTTGTGCTTAATTTTCGTTTTTATTTTGTTTTTTAAAAGTAAACTCTAACATATCGCTCTCTAAATATTTTATTTTATAAAAGCCAAAAAATCCAACATAAAATCTGTTTGGATTCATTTGAACATAGCAATTATATTTTTTGACACACATATTATAACTTTTAAACGCATTAATCAATCTTATTTCGATTCGAGATAATTGATATTTGAATTCACGAATCGAAATACTCTCACTTAAATCAGAATAATTTTCAAGCGCCAAAAATAATGATTTTAAAGCGGAATTTAATTGTCTGTTGGCTTTCACAATTTCTGAAACTGTTTCGGCTCTTAAGTAATTATTTCTTGCTCGCATAACATCTTCCAAATGATTTTTTTCTTTAATGTCAATGTTTTGAAGAATATTTTTTAGATCTAACATTAAATCAAAACGATTTTCGATTTGAATATTGGCATCTGCCCACGATTTTTCCATTTCTTTTTTTCCCACCAACATTTTATCAAAATTAAGGAATAAATATCCGAGCACAATCCCGATTAAAAATAAAAAATTCATTTTAAAAAAATCACCCAAACTCCGGCTAATTATACGTTTTTATAAAAAAAATAGTTTCAATATAAGATAAAAGAAAAGCACTGCAAATATAATTAAAACAGCTAAAAATAAAATGTCAAGCAAAAAAATAACCTCCTATGTTAATAAATTTAACGATATTTATTTTAACACTTATTTGTCGTATATAAAAATTTGCTTAAACAAATTTATTTTATTTACAAATTATGTTTTTTGTGTTAAACTAAATACGTCTGGAAATTTAAATTACGTTTTTTTTGACTGGTAGTTTTAGCAATATTTTTTGGAGGTATGAAATAATATGCAGGGATATTTTGCTGCCCTTATGGCAAAATTACTTACCGGGAGAGATTTAAAATATAAAAATAATGAAGGTGAAATAAAAATACCAAATTTTTATGAAGAAAAAGGAAATCGTTTATATAGTTTATTTCGTATGTTATCCAATGATGACAACAATTATTATGTTTGTGTTTATATCAATGATGCATATGTAAACATGAGGGCTAGTGAATATCTTAATAATAGATTGGATTATATAAAAGAGAAAATAAAAGATAATAGATTACAACTTGAGCGTAACTGGCTAGAAATTGTCCTTGTAGCTATTGTAATTCTCGTAGGTGTTTGGGAAATCCTTGTTTTGGACCTTTGGCAGTCAAAAGAAGGGAATAGAATAAAAAAAGTAATTAAGTCTTTAGGATGTTTTATGGCTCTTCTAGCACATACATTTATTTGGATAATTTTTATTGCTTCATTATTTGTTTGGCCGCCGCTTGAGATTTTATGTTCCGCGCTTATTTTGAGCCTGTTTCTGTCTATTAATGCTTTTTTTACAGTTCGGTTTTTGCACAAACAAAAATTAGATCTATGCCAAAAATTTGAAAATAAATACCAAGAAATAAAAAATTTTATCAACGAATGTGCTATAAAAGATGAAGAAGATGCAAAAACGCAAGCGTCGGAATCGGAATATGTTCAACAAGAAAATAACAATCCAGTGGCAAATCAAGACAATTATGAATTGATAATTTTTGAGGATAGTAGAAGTTAAACTGCATTATGACTGTTTATATATTGTTTTTTGTAAAAACATCGTAATAAAAGATAACCGCCATAAAAAGTATAAGTGTATTGACATATTTTTTTGACTTCCGGAGATATTTTTGTGCCACAAGTTTAAAATATTAAACGGAGGTTTGATAACATGAAAAAATATTTTTGCTGGTGGAAAAAAATTCTGGCTGGAATGATATTTATATTGTTGCCAACCTTTTTTTTGATATGAGTAAAATTTTGTTTTGTGCTGAAGATAAAAATTTTTTTTATGTTAATAGCGAAAATGATTTGCTTGATTTAGAAAAAAAATGTTTTTATGATGATTGCTCGAATGGGAAAGAAATTGTTTTGCAAAGCGATCTTTATTTATCGAAAAGCAAATTTAAATACTTAACGATTTTTAATGGTGAGTTTGTGATGGACAAAATTATAAAATAAGCGGTTTAAAACTTTTAGGAAATAAAAGTGCATTTGGTTTTTTTTATCGTCTAGGAGAACATGTGAAAGTAAAAAATTTAGAAGTGGATATGAATTTTGATTCTGGCGATACACGAAAGAATATTGGTGGAATTGCAACTAAAAATTTTGGTCTTATTGAAAATTGTATTTTTAACGGAGAAATTAAGGGCAAATAATATATTAATGAAATTGTTGGCAAAGCAGAAATCGGTACTATTTTTGATAGTGTAAGCACGGGAATAATTAGACAGCGTTCACATAAAAAGCGAATCAAAAATAAAAGCAAGGGAAATGGGGTAGAGATAAAAATAAAATCAAGCTTATCATAACGAATAAAAACTTTTCTAAAACGTTTTAATCTCAGGAAATATCGTTCGATAATATTACGATGTTTATAAAGGTGTCGATCATAACTCCAAGGTAACTTACGATTTTTTTTTAGGTGGAACAACTGTCTTAAAGCCGTGATTTTTAGCTAAAGCTAAAGTTTTATCATCTTCGTAAACTCTGTCCATCAGGAGGTAATTATTATTTTTGGAATATATGGATTCAATCAATTTTCTTCCTTCG
>CAMVHY010000178.1 GCA_947167415.1 uncultured Clostridia bacterium | reverse complement strand
ATTGGCATTTAAATTATTTTTAGCGGAGCTTTTTAAATTTGAATCTGTATTATCAGCATCAAGTCCTGTCGCAATCACAGTTATGATTACTTCGTCATTTAATTCTTCATTTATAGTGGTTCCAAAAATAATTTCAGCATCGGGATCAACGGCTTCTCCGATTATATTCGCTGCAACATCCGTATCAAATAAACCAAGATTTAAATCACCAGCGATACTTATTAAGACACTTTGTGCACCATTAATCGACGTTTCAAGCAATGGACTTTCAATCGCCATTCTTGCCGCATCCTCAGTTTTACCTTTCCCTGATGCGCGACCAATTCCCATATGTGCCAACCCTTTATCTTTCATAATTGTGCTGAGGTCAGCAAAATCTAGATTAATCATTCCTGGATGCGAAATTAAATTGCTTATCCCCCGAACACCCTGACTTAAAGTTTCATCTGCCATTTTAAAAGCGTCAACGAGAGTTATATTTTGATCCGCTATTTCCAATAATTTTTGATTTGGAATTACCAAAAGAGTATCAACATTTTTTTTTAGCTCTTCGATACCACCTATAGCATTTCGCATACGCTTTTTTCCTTCAAAATTAAATGGTTTTGTCACAACGCCAACAGTTAAAATTCCAAGATCACGTGCTATACCAGCAATAATCGGCGTAGCTCCTGTTCCTGTTCCGCCACCCATCCCTGCTGTTATAAAAACCATATCAGCACCTGACAGGATTTTTTTTATCTCTTCACTGCTTTCTTCGGCTGCTTTCTTTCCGATTTCAGGATTGCCTCCTGCTCCTAAACCTTTTGTTAACTTTGTTCCGATAGCAATATTTTTGGCGCGCGAAGTTTTTAAAACTTGTATATCTGTATTGCAATTAACAAACTCTATCGAATCATCTTGATTATTAGCATTTATCATTCTGTTTACAGCATTGTTTCCGCCACCTCCTACACCAACAACTATAATTTTTGCGCTCCCAATCGCATCATAATTTTTGTCCAAAAAATTATTATCTTCATTACCATCGTGCATTTTAGCCACTTTCTAAAAATCCTCCCTTTGTGCAAAACAGCAAAATACAGATTTAAATATAGCATGTCCAAACAACAAAAAAAACACAAAACATATGTCAAATCAAAAAATAAATTCATATGTCAAATCAATTTTATTAAGTTAAGTTTCGATTATGTTACTATGTTATGAATTTAAAGATAGGTGTTTGATTTTTTTCTTTTAAGTTTAACATACCAGGTTTCTCGAGATATTCGCTCCCACTATTCAAAATAGATTTTAACAAGGCAATTTTATAATTACAATTGTAAATATTCCCCAGTAAAACATCAATATTTTTTATATGCATATGAATATTATTTTTGTTTTTCAGATCGACAACCAAATCATACAAATCAAAATCATTTTTAACAATATTATCAGATAACTCTATTATATAATCTGAAGCATATTTATCTTTAAGCATTAATTTTTCACCTAAGTAAAACGAATTAAAATCTAATCCAATAAAAACCGGAACTTTTTTTTCTCTTGATTTCGATATTTCTAAAACACGTAGCTCATTATCTACTAAAATATAAGCATCGTTTAAATATTTTATATAACACTTCGGTTCTCTTTCTTTTACTACAAGAATAATTTTATTTGGAAATATGTATTTTAAATCAACTTTTTCGACAAAACTGTTTTTCAACAGTTTTTTTTTACTGCCTAAAAAATTAAATAAGAAAATATTGCTTTTTGGTTTAAACACGATTGTATGACAAATAGTTTCATAAGATAAATTTTTATTCCCTTCTATAATTAATTTTTCCTGTTCAAAAAACGGTGATGACATAAAAATTATTAACAAAAATAAAAATAAGCCCCAGCATAAATAAAAATATTTTCTCAAACAAAATCAGTCCTGAAAAAAAAATAAATGCGGATAACAGGATTTGAACCTGCACGAATTTTCATTCACCGGAACCTGAATCCGACGCGTCTACCAATTCCGCCACATCCGCATAAAAATTATTATTACCACACAATAAAAACAAAATCAAATTAGATTTCAATCAGCTAAAATTTTTTTATCTCGAGTAAAATTTTTTATGTTGTTGCTAAAAACATAAGTAACAAATAATTTTTTATCTGATAAAAACAAAAACATGACAACAAATATAACGCAGTGCTAAAAATTTTTTTTAAACCGGAAAATTTTTTTATGGATACTATCATGATTCCAAAACAAAATTTATTTTAAAAAAATAGTTTTTTGTATTGCATATGATTTTAATCAGTGTTATATTTTTGATGTTATGTTTAATTTGTCTTGTATTTTCGTAAAAAAAGTTTAACTTTGGTATAAAAAATGTCGTTTTGTAAAAATTTTTTCATGAAAAGACTTGACAAGCAAAAAAAAATATGATAATCTCAGAGGGTTGAGTTTCGAGCAGATTGAAAACAGGGAACGGAAGAAGCAAAAGTGGAAAAAATAAGTTTTATGTTTTTGTTTTTAAGACATGAAGCGGGAAAAAAATTTCACTGGAAAAGAAGGAAAATAAGGCGATAGGAGGATTACTTGGAACCGAGAGCCGATGAAGGACGTGGTAAGCTGCGAAAAGCTATGGGTAGATGCACGCGATCTTTGATCCATAGATTTCCGAATGGGGGAACCCGGCAGAAGGAGATTCTGTTATTATCAAGTGAGAAAGTAGCTTGATAAAGGGAACGGCGTGAACTGAAACATCTAATTAGCGCCAGGAAAAGTAATCAAAAGAGATTTCGTCAGTAGCGGCGAGCGAAAGCGAAAGAGGTCAAACTGTAGTTAGAAATAATTACGGGGTAGTGGACATTCAAAAGTTTGCAAATTGTAGCTGAACTGTTTGGGAAGGCAGACCATAGAGAGTGAAAGTCTCGTAAACGAAATGATTTGCAAGTGGGAGTGTATCCAGAGTAGCGCGGATAAAACATACTCTGCGTGAATATAGGTGAACCATCATCTAAACCAAAATACTACTCGGTTACCGATAGTGAACAAGTACTGTGAAGGAAAGTTGAAAAGAACCCCGGGAGGGGAGTGAAAGAGAGCATGAAACCTATTGCTGACAGACGTCGAGAGGCAACTTATTTTATAAGATGCTGATCGAGTACTTTTTGTAGAACGGTCCGGCGAGTTACTTTATGTTGCAAGGTTAATGATATTAATATCAGTAGCCGAAGAGAAATCAAGTCTTAATAGGGCGTCTAGTAGCATGAAGTAGACCCGAAACCGTGTGATCTATCCATGAGCAGGTTGAAGTTTGCGTAAAAGCAGATGGAGGACCGAACCCACGTGTGTTGAAAAATGCGGGGATGACTTGTGGATAGGGGAGAAATTCCAATCGAACCCGGAGATAGCTGGTTCTCCTCGAA
>CAMVHY010000177.1 GCA_947167415.1 uncultured Clostridia bacterium | reverse complement strand
CATAAAAATCAAATCAAAAATAAGACCAAGGAATATAGTAGAAATAAAAATAGAGTCAAGTTTATCATAACGAGTAAAAACTTTTCTAAAGCGTTTTTATCTAAAAAAATATCGTTCGATATTGTTGGGTTATTTATAAAGCTGTTTATCATAGCTTCAAAGCAACTTACGAGTTTTTTTAGGTGGACCAACTGTACAAAACATGTAAGCCTTGTCTAAATCTAAAGTTTTATTATTTTCGTAAGTTCTGTCCATCACGAGATAATTATTATTTTTGGAATATATGGATTCAATCAATTTTCTTCCTTCGGGAGCATCGTGAAAATCGCTAGAAAAAAAATGAAAAGCAACTGGACATAAAGAAATACGACATAGATGCAACTTTGTTGTTAAGTTTCCTTTTGAACATCCAATTCTCTGTTACTGGTGATTATCATTGTTTGCATTCAGATTCACTTTTATACTTGTACTACCAATAAAAAGTATATAATTTTCTTTATCAAGCAGTTTTCGCTTTTTCACAGCTTCTAAAATTAAGTTTTAAATAAAAAAAACGATAGCTTTCACAATCACATTGTTTTTTGAGCATCTGATAAATTTCGTATAAACTGTGCATCAGTTTCCATATTTTTTTGGTAGCACCATCCATTGGTAACTGTCCTCTATTATATAAAGCATCGCACACATGAATTTGTAGTTTGATATCTCCGCCGGTTTTTTCGCTATCGGCGTTAACCCTTCTAGCTTTTTATATTGTATTTTTGCAAATTTCATGTCTCCATCTTATCACTTTTTCTTTTTGGTAAATCTATTTTTGTTTTACATGAACGCTAACTAATTTTTTTTACGTCTTAAATCAAAAAAATAAGCCGCTAAAATACGGCTTATTTTCTTTTTAACATCAAGACAAATTTTTTTCGTTATATTTTGAATTTGTTTTGTCAAAATCCGGAGATTCAATTGATTTTCCATCATGAGAAATATCTTTATTTTTATGTTCCAATTTATTTAGCACATTATCTATGTCATTCAAATTATTTTCATTGTGTTTTTTGTTGGCTTGATTATTAATGCCAAATATATCTAATTGTTCTTGTGATAACGGAGTTTCTTCTAAATTCCCAAAAGCAACATATTTAGAAACACTTTCCCAAAATTCTCTTAATTTATTAGCCATAATAATCCCTCCTAAATAAAAAACATAAAACAAAAATGCTTAAACTACATTTTCATTATAACCCCAAAAAAAAATAATGTCAAGTACTTTTTATAAATTTTAGCTGAAAAATAAAAATATATTCTAAAAATATGATTTGATAGCGCTTTTAAATAAAAAAAATCTCATTAAATCGTTTGGCACTATTTATTTTGCTGAGCATATATTATTAGCAAATTAAAAAATTAGGAGGAAAAAATATGTATTACGATGATAACAATTTTTTTAATGACGCCGAAAATTTAATTTATGATTTTTTAACTTACAGGAGATTAAAAAATAAAAAAAAATATGATTCAAAGTTAAAAGTTTTACCTTTGGCAATGCAATCATTAATTGAAAATGTTGATTATGATGATTGTAAAAATCGTTGTTGTGCTTGTGAAAATACAAAAAAAAATAACTTGAATGCCAAAATAGAAAATATTATCGACAAAATTTTAAATGAATATGAATATGACGGCAGTCCAATTTTTGAAGAAGAAATTGATCCTGAAACTCTTGAACAGATCATCCAAAAAATAATTGATATGGCAATAAATAAAATTGACGAGTTGAAAAACATAAAAAACGAAATGCAAACACAAAATATCGGAATAACTCCTTATGGACTTTTAAAATCACTAATAGAAGCAATGTTGATAAGCAATATTTTTCACAAAAGAAAAAAACGCCGTGATGATTTTAATAAATTTATGATGTATTAAAATGCTAGAAATCAATTTATCTATAAAATAAAAAGGAACTTATAAATTTAGGAGTTCCTTTTGTGATTTATAAAACCATGACGAAAATAAAATTTATTATTAAACACTATTTTTTTGTTGAAAAAATATTTTTGTTAGCAGGTAAAACATATTTATATACATAAAAAAATTTTTTTTGAACGCGAAAATTTTTACATGTAGAATTTTATTTATATAGAAAAAAAATGTTGGGGAATAAAATTTATGTGCAAATTAAAATTTAGTATTTTAACGCTTGGCTGCAAAGTAAATTATTATGATTCGAATATAGTAAAAAAAATACTTGAGGGAAATAATTTTGATTATGTAGATTTTGACGATGATGTCGCAGATATTTATATTATAAATACTTGTAGCGTGACAAATTTAAGTGATAGAAAATCACGGCAAATGTTAAATAAGGCAAGAAAAAAAAATCCGAACGCAATAATTTTGGCGATGGGATGTTATTCACAAGTTAATTCAAAACAAATTTTGGATTTGAAATTAGCTGATATTGTTATTGGTTCCGATGACAAAAAAAATATTTTGGAGTTAATAAAAAAATATATCGCGCAAAAAGATTTTGATTTTGAAATTAAAGATGTGCGAAAGAAAAAAAATTTTGATGATAATTATAATTATGAAATAAGAAATTTTAACGCGGATGAAAGAGTGCGAGCATTTATAAAAATTCAGGACGGGTGCGATTATTTTTGTTCGTATTGTATTATTCCATTTACACGGGGAAAATCAAGAAGCCGTGATTTAAATAATATTTATCTTGAAGCGCAAAAAATTTGTGACGCCGGATTTAAAGAAATAGTTTTGACAGGAATAAATGTTTCGGTCTATGGAAATGATTTTGAAAATAAAATTGGTTTGGCTGACGTGATAGAAAAATTAAGCGAAATAAAAAATTTGGCGCGAATAAGATTAAGTTCGATTGAGCCAAATATTATTGATAAAAATTTTGTTGATAGAACAAAAAAAAATAATAAGCTATGTCCACATTTTCATATGTCTTTACAAAGTGGAAGCGATAAAATTTTGTCAGCAATGAATAGAAAATATAATAGAGAAAAATATTTTGAAGCTGTGAAATTATTAAAAGATAATTTTAAAAATGTCTGTTTGACGACGGATGTTATTGTTGGATTTCCCGGAGAAAACGAAAACGATTTTTCGGATACATTTGATTTTGTGAATAAAATAAAATTTGCAAAAGTACATGTCTTCCCGTTTTCAGAAAGAAAAAATACGCGCGCTATTAATTTTAAAAATAAAGTTTCTAGTGAAATAAAAAAAATTAGAGTCAAAAAATTAATTGAGTTGAGCGAAAGTTTGGAGCATGAGTATGTAAAAAGTTTTTTGGGTAAGGAATTAAATGTTTTGCTTGAAAAAAAAATTAGTAGTGGCAGA
Source organism: uncultured Clostridia bacterium (assembly GCA_947167415.1). Classification (GTDB taxonomy): domain Bacteria; phylum Bacillota; class Clostridia; order Lachnospirales; family CAMVHY01; genus CAMVHY01. The sequence goes on along the minus strand of CAMVHY010000177.1, from coordinate 104 downwards.
AAAGAAAAATATTTCGGTTACTCAGATAATTATTTAAAGATTTTTATTGAGAATAAAGATGATTTGGTGAATAAAATAATTAAAATAAAATTAACGGGTATAAA
>CAMVHY010000176.1 GCA_947167415.1 uncultured Clostridia bacterium | reverse complement strand
GATCACTCCGGATGCGCCGCCTGTGGGCATGCACACGATTATTCCGTGGGCGTTGGAATATTCCACCATGTATTTAATATGAAACAGATAGGTTCTGAGTCTTTAGATAAAAAATTGAATAATCTGAAGGTTGAAAACGGTAGCAAATTATTTGTTGTTTTTGCGAAGGACAATAATCGACAAGGTATAATTAAATTTAGTGATTTTGAAGAAGACAATGAGAAGAAACAAACAAAATCAGAAGAAAAAAAATGTAATCGAAACACAGGTGAGAACTATAATAGTCCATTGCTTAATCATGTAACAAATAATTTCAAAATAAAGGACAAGCAAGTAAACAAAAATAAAAAATCTAATATTAAACGGAGAAGCAAATTAAGAATTATACTTTCAGTTTTTGACATGTTATTACTTATTGCTTTTATACTTGCTATTTATTTTCATGTCACTATCGGGATTTCGGTTGCTTTATTTATTACGTTTTTAATTCTTACAACTGTGGTTGTTAACTGGAATGATATAGTTTCTAAAAACTATCAAGGTATACCTTGTGGATTTTTTTCGTGTTGTTCTAAATCGGAAAATCAATATTTAGAAAATCGAGAAAGGAACGTACCTATGGAAGAAAATAACGTTGGTAACAGAATAATTTAAAAAGACACTGTAATTTTTTAGGGAGTGTCGATAAAATCAAAAGAAAGATAGAAAAGGGAGATAAAAAAGAAACAAAAAGGAGAAGATGGAAAGATAAGTAAGAAAAAAGAGAAAAAGAACATCAAAGGAATTATTTAAAAGATAGAGAGTGGTTAAAGATAAAAAATTATATAAAGAAGAAAAAAAAGAAAAGAAGATTGGAAAGGAGTATTTTGGATATTGAGAACATGAGGGGTCATGGATAAAACTACCGTCTGATTATAGGAAATGCTACGATATTTTTAAGGTAGGAAAAGAGCGGAAAATGGGAAAGATTAGCTAAATCTTTAAAGTAAAACGCAAAACTAGGAAGCGTTCACATAAAAAGCAAGTCGAAAATAAAAGCAAGGGAAATGGTAGAAATAAAAATAAAATCAAGTTTATCATAACGAGCAAGAACTTTTCTAAAACATTTCAATCTCAGGAAATATCGCTCGATATTATTGCGGTGTTTATAGAGTTGTTTATTATAACTCCAAGGTAACTTACGATTTTTTTTTAGGCGGAACGACTGTGTTCAACCTGTGATCCTTGGCTAAAGCTAAAGTTTTATCATCTTTGTAAACTCTGTCTATCAGGAGATAATTATTATTTTTGGAATATATGGATTCAAGCAACTTCATTTGAGGACATCGTGAGAGTTGCCAGGAGACGAACAAAAAACAACTGAACATAAAGATATGCAACAGAGGCACAACTTTATCATTATTTTTATTCTTGTTTGTACTTGAACTAATCTTTAGCTTGCACTCCAATGTAGATCTTAATTAAATAGTTTTTATTTTTTCATAGCTTCTAAAATAAATTTTTAAAGAAAAAAACAATTGTTCTCACAGCTTTCGCAATTGCACTGTTCTTTGATCATCTGCTAAATTTCGTATAAATTGTTTGCCAGTTTTCATATTTTTTTGGTAGTGTTCCCCATCTGCAATCATTTTTATTATGTAAAGTATTGTATGCATAAAATTTGTAGTTTGATATCTTTTTCCCTTGTTATCGGCATTAATCCCTCTAGCTTTTTATATTGTATTTTTGTCAGTTTCATTTCTCTATCTTATTACCTTTTTTTTGCTCAATCTATTTTTATTTTATGTAAGCGCTGCCTAATTTGTTAAAACAAAAAATCACGTTTTAAAAATTTTTTTATGTGCTATAATTCTCACCGCTTTATTTTTAAGCATATTAAATAAAAAATTATTTTAGCGGAGGTTTTTTTAATGCCAGAGAAATTTGTTTACATGTTTTCAGAAGGCAACGCTTCTATGAGAAATTTATTAGGAGGGAAAGGAGCAAATTTAGCTGAGATGACAAATATAGGTTTGCCAATTCCTCAGGGTTTTACCGTTACAACTGAAGCTTGTACTTTTTATCATTCCAATGGGAAAAAATTAAGCCCTGAAATCACAGGACAAATTTTTAATGCTTTAGGGCAGCTTGAAAATATTACGGGCAAAAAATTTGGAGATTTGGAAAATCCATTACTTGTTTCTGTGCGATCAGGAGCTCGTGCTTCTATGCCGGGAATGATGGACACTGTTTTAAATCTTGGACTAAATGATAAAACGGTGGAAGCATTGGCCAAAAAAACTAATAATAAAAGATTTGCTTATGATGCTTATCGTAGATTTATTATGATGTTTTCGGATGTAGTTATCGGCGTTTCAAAATCAAAATTTGAGCGCGTTTTGGACGAATATAAACAAAATAAAGGCTATAAATCAGATTTAGATTTAAGCGAAGATGATTTAGTTTTTATAGCTAATAAATTTAAAGAAATTTATAAAAATGATCAGGGCAAAGATTTTCCATCGGACGTAAAAGAACAATTACTTGAGGCAGTTTGTGCTGTATTTAGATCGTGGGATAATCCAAGAGCATTTGTTTATCGCAGAATGAATGACATTCCATATGACTGGGGAACGGCTGTAAATGTTCAAGCGATGGTTTTTGGAAATATGGGAGAAACTTCAGGAACAGGTGTTGCTTTTTCGAGAAATCCTGCAAATGGTGAAAATGAAATTTATGGCGAATATATGATGAATGCGCAAGGAGAAGATGTTGTTGCCGGAGTTAGAACGCCTAAAACGATTAAAGATTTAGCAAATGAAATGCCGGAAATTTATGATCAGTTCGCGAAATCAGCAAAAATGTTGGAAAATCATTATAAAGATATGCAAGATATGGAATTTACGATTGAGGAAGGAAAATTATTTTTTTTGCAGACGCGCAACGGAAAGCGAACAGCAAATGCGGCTTTAAAAATTGCGGTTGATATGGTAAATGAAAATTTAATTTCGAAAGAAGAAGCTTTATTAAAAGTAGAACCGAATCAATTGGATCAGTTGTTGCATCCAATGTTTGACCCGGAAATTTTAAAATCTGCGAAACCAATTGGAAAAGCTTTGCCGGCATCACCTGGAGCAGCTGCAGGAAAAGTTTGTTTTAATGCTGAAGACGCAAAAAAATTTGCTGAGAAAGGCGAGCGCGTAGTTTTAGTTCGACTTGAAACTTCTCCGGAAGATATAGAAGGAATGGTTGTTGCACAAGGAATTTTGACAGTTCGTGGCGGAATGACATCACATGCTGCAGTTGTTGCGCGTGGAATGGGACGTTGTTGTGTTTCAGGTTGCGAGGAAATAAAAATTAATGAAGAAGAAAAGTATTTTATTCTTGGCGGAAAAACTATAAAAGAAGGCGATTATATTTCGCTTGATGGTTCGACAGGAAATATTTATTTTGAAGATTTAAAAACGGTTGATCCAAAGATATCGGGA
>CAMVHY010000175.1 GCA_947167415.1 uncultured Clostridia bacterium | reverse complement strand
GATCATGGTGATTCGCTTGCGGCAGCAACTTCAAAAATAGTTGTTTTGTCGAGTATAGGAATTGCAGGTTCAATTGTCGGTGGATTAATTTCTGACAAAGTTTTTAAAGGCAAAAGAACGCCAGTGAATTTAATTTTGTTATGCTTTTTAGCGGCTGCATTGTTTTTGTTTGCCACGAATCCATTTAAAAGCAAAATTTTTGAGTTAATTTATGTTTCTGTGATTGGAATGTGTACGGCTGGATTACAAAGTTTGATAGGGTTATGTATCGTTGAAAGTTCTGCCAAAAGTGTAGCTTCTTCGGCGAATGGTTTTGCTGGAATGTTTTCTTATATCGGAGCATCTATCGCGGCTATAGGAACTGGGCGCATGATTGATACGTTTGGTTGGAATGGGGCATTTATTTTTTGGGAAATCGCGGCTGTTTTAGCAATTGTATTTAATTTGATTGCTATGCCAATGGAAAATAAATTAAAATCAAGATAAATTTTTGTTTATACCTAAAAAATGTTTGTCTAGCAAATAAGCTTGTGTTTGAACGCACAAGCTTTTTTTGTTTCTAAAATAATTATTTTTCTGTCTCAAAAAAATTTTAGATTTTTAATTTATGAGCATAACTTTTATTTAAAATTAAAAGTAAAATCTTATAAACTTATCTTGTTAATAAGTTCTATTCCTTTATCAGCCACAAGCTGACAAATCTCCAGAATCAAAGGAAACAATCGAAACAATCATGTTCAAAATTTAAAATCCGAAGGATAAAATCATGTGAAAATGTTTTTTCTGTCTATATATATATTTTTTTTAGAGGTAAAAATTTAAATGTCCCGCGCTAAAAAATTAAGTCCAAGTTTGTTTTTTTAATAAGTTTGGACTTTTTTATACATAAAAAAATTAGACTTGAAATTTTTTTTTAGTTTGGTTTTTTAATTTTATTTGTGTTAAGATTGAAAACAAAATCGTCAAAACCCGTCTTATTAAGAGGTTCTACTCCCCCCTCAGATTTCAAAAAAAATAATTTAAAATACTTGACACGCATTATTTTTTGTGTTATAGTAAAAATAGTACATTAAATAAATTTGTTTTTAATGTGAATAAAGAAAATTTATTTGGTTAGGTGTAACATTTTGTTGCTAAAACGTATTTTTTTGTTTTTATTTTTATTTTTAAAAGGAGATGTTTTAAATTATGAGTCAAGAAAAGATTAAGGAGGAAATAAACAATCCTTCGGAGAACGCTGATAAAGGGCCACAAGCAAAAAGAAGTTTAGAAAGTTTTCGGGATATAGCCGAGTTTTTGGACGGACTTAATGACGATAAACCACCAAAAAAAAGCGATATTTATAAAGGGTTAAATAACGCATTGATGAATGGTCTAAACAGGGAAGATGAGCTGGCTACGATTAGCTGTGAGGACAGAAATAATAGCTTTACAGAGAATGATCACAGTTTAGAAACATTTTTAAGGAGAATAGTATTGGAATATATACAAACCAAAAGCAGTGAAATGGGCTGTGAGATAAGTCTAAATGAATTTGATAAGACTGAAGGTGATGGTAAGTTTTCTTATAGTAAAGATGCGATTTCTTATGATAAGTGGAATATTTTCCCTATTTTCTTGAAATCTGATACTACGAAAACAATTTTTGAAGCTTGTAAGGTGAAGTTATTCAAGGACAATAACAACATTGATGAAATTGATGAAAATGTACTTCGTTATATAGCTGACTTGTGTCAACACACTCAGAAAAACCAAGAAAGCGAAAAAAACGAGATATTACCTCAGGAAAACCAAGGAAGCGAAAAAAACGAGATATTCCCTATATTCCCTTTGGATTTTATTATGTATTCAATCAGCAAGAGTTGTAATTTAGACAAAGAGAATAATATTAAAGCAATTTTCCCTTTCATAGATATGGGTAATTTTTGTTACGATAAGCAACAGTTATCAAAGGAAGAAATATATGAATTCTTTTGGCAAACACCTTCGGATTGTTTAAATATGTTTTTAGAAAATAGACAGTTTGTTGACAAATTAGGCGGAAGTAAACAGTTAAAAAATCTTTTAGCAATTGAAAACCTTGAGAAGAGTGACAATAAAAATGCTCAGGATTTGGCTAGAATGTTGCGAGATCGCTGCCAAAAAATTGATTTTAGTCAAATTAACGCAGCAGAAAACGACAAAACAACTGGAATAAAAGTCGTCGATGACGAGGCTTATAAAGCAAAAGTCAAGAGAGCTTTTATGATTCATCAGTTGCCAAAATCTGTGGCTTCTGCAATTGTGTTTTTATTTGGAGTGGGATTGCTTTTTGCAACAGGATTTGCGTGGTCTGTACCATTTCTGTTGGGAATTGGATTTTTAATTCCATCGATTGCTGCTTTTACAAATTCGATTTTATGTATGAATCCGACTGAAATTAAAACTTGGTTGGCAAAAGTTTGTAAGAATTGCGCGTGGATAATTGACGGCGCTTTGTTAATTACGTTGGGTGCAGTATTTTGCGCTGGACCTTTAGCGATCGCTTTCATGACTTTTGGAAGTTTGGGTATTTTAATGGGATGTTTTAACGCTTTTGTCGGAACATTAAACAGTATGTGGGATACTCAGAGAGAACTGGTAGATTGTGAAAAAGCTGATCAGACAGTAGTTAATGGTGGCGTAAATGAAATTAATGATATAAAATCAGAGATTTTGTCGCACAAAATATTTAATCTTGTGGTATTTGCTATTGCGTGTGCGGCAGGTGTTTTGTTAGCTTTGAATCCGGCTATTTTACCAATTGCATTGCCATTTTTACCGGCGGTTGGAATTGGAATTGCTATTTTGTCCGGATTGGGTGTTATCAAATCGGCGTTGCGTTTATTTTATGATAATAACAATTGGCAGGTTGGATTTTATCATGCCGCAAAATATATTAAAGCTGGTATGTTTGTTTTAGGTGGACTTGGATTAATTGCATTGCCGTTTTTGCCGATTGCTTCAGCTTTAGCAAGCGTAATTGGAATGCCGACTTTGATAATTAATATTTTTTCACTTTTAGTAGGTCTTTTTTCTGCCATCAAAGGTTGTATGTCTTTTAGACGTATGTCTTCAAATATTAAATTTATTTTATCTTACAGGGCAATGGAAAAGGCATATCTTATCTATTTACCAGAAGTACCTATAGATATTGAAAGTTGGAAAAATGATTTACGTTGTAATAATAAACCATTAGAACCAAAGTTAAAACCGGGTGATATTAGTATGTTTTATATGGTAATAAACCATTAGAACCAAACTTAAAACTGGGTGATATTAGTATTGACGCTGTTGAGAATCTCTTCTGGTACTAAAATTAAATATAAAAAACGCTCAAAATTAGAAGAGCGTTTTTTGTTTGGGTAAAAATAAATTTTGCCAAATTAAATAGCGTTTACATAAAATAAAAATAGATTGAGCAAAAAGAAAAAAATGGCAAGATGGAGATATGAA
>CAMVHY010000174.1 GCA_947167415.1 uncultured Clostridia bacterium | reverse complement strand
CATACAAAACTTCCCCTAGCCAATAAAAATCCTCTTTGAAAATCTCTTTTCCATCGTCCAATTTTGTCAGCAACTTAGCAACAGATCCAATATGAACAATAGCATCGCCATTTTTAAATTGATGCATAACATTATCCAAAAATATATCTTTTAAATCAACTAAAAGTTTTCTGTTTTCATATCCCTTAACATCATTCATCTTATTTACTGAATCTGCAACAGATGCAAAAAATACCACTAAATTCTCTTTGTTTTTAACATTGCCCGCATTTTCTATTAACACATCCAATGAAGTTTTAGGATCACTTGATAAATAATTATTTTCAATAAAATCTTTAACCAACGCAACTGTTTTATTTAAGTTATCGATTTTTTTTTCGTCATCTATGCTTTTAACAAAATATTTTCCAAACGCAGACGATAAAAATTTATTTTGTTGATTTTTGGTTTCGTAAGCTTTAAGTTTTTGTTTTACTAAAGACTTTAAAATAGACTTATAGGCCTTTTCTTTTTCCTCTTCTTTTCCGTTTTTGAGGGTAAGAATATTTTTAAAATTATTATCTTGGTTTAACATATTGACCAGTGTTTGTTGACCTGCTAATCCAAAGGAATTAATAGCACCAAATAATAGCCCAAAATGCAGATTCTTTTCTTGATTTTCATTCCGGATAAATCCATAAAACTCTTTCGCTTCAGCTTTAGTAAATTTTTTTTTCGAGTTTAAAATTTCTACCGCGTGGCTCCAAAAATAGTTTTTCAAAAAATTCTTATTTTTATCAACGAATTGATCATTTTGTGTGAATACATCTTTTGCTATGTCGGTCATGTATTTAATTAAATTGTGTTTGTCTTCTAAACTAAATATATTCAAAGTTGATGCTTTATATTGAAATTTTAAAGTTTCAGATAACAAAGGAAACCGGTCTGTAATGTTATTTTTGATTAACTTTTCCGCATAAGCAAGCAAAACTCTACTTAGTCCCTCAAAATCCTTTTCCTGTCCATTACTTGGATTTTCATCCAATTTTGTCAGCAAGTTTACAACAAGTGAAATATTTTCAATGGCAACATTCGAATCTAAATTTTCATCCAAAAAAATCTTTTGTAAATCAACTAAAAGATTTCTGTTAGCATATTTATTATCATTCTCATCTATAGGCAGTAATGCCACTTCATAAGAAGTAAGAAACGCCTCTAAATCATCTTTGGTTGTGATCTTATACATATTGTTTATTAATAGATTCAATGAAGTTTCAGGATCCTTGGATAAACAAAAATCGTCCGGAAAAGATCCAACCGATGCAATTATTGATTTCAATTTTTCTAGATTATGTGCCTCATTTATCTGGTCAACAAAATATGGTTTAAACACAAGCGATAAAAATTTATATTCTTCAAATTTGCCTTCAAATTTCACAAAAACTTGCTTCAATACAGACAAATAAAATTTTTTTACATATGCAAGTTTTTCCTTATCCTTTTGTTTATCATCAAATGCAAATGCAAGTGCAAAAAGCTCACTGACAAGTGTTTTATCTTGCTGGCTTAAAATATCTTTCAAAAAATCATCAACTGATTGGTTACCTTTTAAATTATTGATTGCATTTAAAATGCTTTTGCTATAATCATCATTTATTTTATTCAACATAGCATAAAATTTTTTAACCAAACCCAAGTCAAAAAGTTTTTCGTTAGACAAATTGCGTGTCGATGGTATACTTTCAACTATTGATTTTAAATTTTCAAATCCAAAATCGTCTTTTTTAACAAATTGGTTAGTTCCCGTAACTAAAAACCGTAATTCTTCAGAATACCTACTCACAAATTCAGAATATTCTATCAGTATTTGTTCCCAATCACCGTGTGAATCCATTCTAATCTCAACATTCAAATTGTTTTTACCAATTAAATTCAAAACAAACTCCGCTGCTAATATTTTAGGATCATCTGCGCTTTTCTCTTTCTTTTGGTTTAAAATTTCTCTTGCTTGTTTTTTAGCTTCATCATAAAAATCTTTGACAATACTTAACTCCAATTTTCTTGCTTCCAATGCAAGTCCTATAAATTTAGTCGATATATTTTTTTCTTCTTTGTTATCTGTGTTATCTGTTGATATCACTGGAATAAAACCACATTTTCTTTGATATTCATTAAATTTTCTCTGACAATTCTTAACAAAATTTTTAAATTCATCTATCGGTTCTGCCGAAATTTTATCTATGATGTCGCAAAATGTATCGGAACTCTCAAACACTAATAATTTTGCACGATGCTTCAATTGTTCCTTTATATCTTTAATCTTTTTTCCCTTTAAATCCAAATCTTCATTAATAATAATTTTATTCTCGCTATTAATTTTTTTATCTTCTTCATCATTTTTTGATTTTTCTTTTGATTTAATTAACTCATCTAATTCCTTCATACATAATTCCAAATCAATCATTGCAATCTTATCTAAAATTGAAAACAAATCATCTCCACTGTTATATATTTCACTTCTAATACAATTTACGAATAACATACCATCTTCAAACTGGTTAGAAATGTCCGAATCATCTATTCTTTTCAGAAGTTCTTCCGTTGTATCTGTACCCACATCGGCCAACTTAAAATCATTCGTTATTGGATGTACTAAAGTACCCGAAACATTATTGTCCTTCGTAGTAACAATAACATAGTTTTCCAAACTTGATTTTATTTTGTTATAAGCTTTACTCAATTCATCTTTGTTATTACCAAAGTAATCGTTTAAAGATATTACTCCCAAAATAAAATCTTTTTTGTTACTTTCGAAAATATACTCCATAATATACTTCATTTGTAATTTGTATTCTTTCATGTTTTTGTAATTATGCTTTTCGAAAAAACGCTCAAGAAAGACACTATCCTTCTGCCATTTTTCGTTAATAAATTTTTCGCCAATAGATTTTTTAAGCCTATTATTACGCACCGTGTTTTCAATATCAAATTCTGAATACGACAACATAAATCGAATGGAATTCTCAAACGAATCCCGAGCTTTTTTAAGATCACCTCCACAATCTTCACTAATGATACGATCCAAACTTTTAACTTTATCTTCCATAACCAACACTCCTTCTTTATAAAAAAGTTAAACAAAAAAGTTAAACAAAAAAGTTATATACTTAGTATAACAAACCAAAATATAATTTGTCGAGTATTTTCTTTTAAAATAATTTTTTTCATATAATAAATAGCAAGTTTATTTTAAAACAAAATTTATATATCAAGCAAGATAAATTTTAACTTTGTATAAAAATTTTATCGACATAAAAAAAACACAAACCAAACGTTTGCGTTTCTTTTAAACCAAAATTAATTTTTTTCTTTACATAACATCCGAAACTTTAATTCCCAAAATTTTTAGACCAAATTTTAAACTTAAATTCATACACAAATACAAATTTAATCTCGCATTTTTAGTTTCATTTTTCTTGTGTAAAATTTTTTATTTAAATAG
>CAMVHY010000173.1 GCA_947167415.1 uncultured Clostridia bacterium | reverse complement strand
AATACAAGCGGCAGAATTATTGACATGAAAAACTTAAGTGTTCAGATAGCGAAAAAACCATTAACAATACAAGAAAAAACAGACTCGTTGCTAGAAAAAGTTTATGATGGCAAAAAAAATATACCACTTAGTCAGGATAATTTCACATTGCAAGGAATTGCGGAAAGTGACATCAATAGCGTTGAATTAGATTTAACAAATGTAATTGGAACAGTATCCACAGCAAATGTGACAGAAGAAAATAATCCTCGACAAGTTGCGTTATCGGGACAATTTAATTTAACAGGAACTAAGTCCAGTAATTATATTCTTTCAGCATTCGATTTTAGTAAGAAAAAATTAAAAGTTAATATAACTAAGAAGCTTTTAAATATAACTGGAGATATAGAATTGCCAGCAAAGTTATACGATGGCAAAAAAAATATTCCTATTAATCAAAATGAAATAACAATTAGCGCCGATGGTGTATGTACAGATGACACTGGAAAACTAGATAATATTAAGTTTGTTTTCGAAGATCTTGTAGTGTTGGCAGAAAATGCGGATGCCGGAACTCAGAGTGCAAACGCCGTTTCTGGACAAGTTTCATTAGATGAAGTTGTTGGTGATGGGAAAAATTATATTTTAGACAAAACAAGTGCGAGTGGGATATTTAATGATTTGACAGTTGAGATTTATAAAAGGAAAGTAAAACTTAACGGAAAGGTTAAGGTTATAGACAGAGAATACGATGGGACATCAGAAAATTTAACAATTGACGGGGCAGATATAACGGTAATCGGAGCAGAAAATCCTGAGCTTGGAATTGTTGAAGGTGATGAAGTAGAATTAGATACGTCGAGTTTGCAAGCGACATTAAACGGAACGGATGGAAATGCAGGAGAGAACAAACCAATAAAAATAACTGGTCGAGCAAGTTTAACAGGAGCGTCTGCGGAAAATTATGAATTAAGCAATGATTTTGATTGTGATTCGACAGTTAATATTGCACCAAAAAAATTGGCGATAGTCGGAGATTTAACGGCAAGAAATAAAGTTTATGACGGAAATGGAAATATTGAGTTAGCGACAGAAAATTTGGCACTCGATGGAGTAATTTCTGGAGATAATGTTGGATTGGATGTTGGAAATTTAGTTGGAAATACGGATAAAAATGCTGGAACGGGAAAATCTGTGACAGTAACAGGACAACCAGTTTTGACAAATAATGAGGTTGGAAATTATGTTTTACAAGAACGTGATTTTAATAACGTGACAGTTGAGATTTATAAAAGAAAAGTAAAACTTGACGGAAAGGTAGAAGTTATGGACAGAGAATACGATGGGACATCAGAAAATTTAACAATTGACGGGGCAGATATAACGGTAATCGGAGCAGAAAATCCTGAGCTTGGAATTGTTGAAGGTGATGAAGTAGAATTAGATACGTCGAGTTTGCAAGCGACATTAAACGGAACGGATGGAAATGCAGGAGAGAACAAACCAATAAAAATAACTGGTCGAGCAAGTTTAACAGGAGCGTCTGCGGAAAATTATGAATTAAGCAATGATTTTGATTGTGATTCGACAGTTAATATTGCACCAAAAAAATTGGCGATAGTCGGAGATTTAACGGCAAGAAATAAAGTTTATGACGGAAATGGAAATATTGAGTTAGCGACAGAAAATTTGGCACTCGATGGAGTAATTTCTGGAGATAATGTTGGATTGGATGTTGGAAATTTAGTTGGAAATACGGATAAAAATGCTGGAACGGGAAAATCTGTGACAGTAACAGGACAACCAGTTTTGACAAATAATGAGGTTGGAAATTATGTTTTACAAGAACGTGATTTTAATAACGTGACAGTTGAGATTTATAAAAGAAAAGTAAAACTTGACGGAAAAGTTAGATTTGAAAACAAAGAATATGATGGAAAAGAACAAGTCGATACGCAAAAAAGTGGATTAGAAATTATAAGTGGTGAAGAAGATGGAATAGCAATTGTTGATGGAGATAATGTTGGAATAAGTTACGAGAATTTGAGAGGATATTTGGATCACGAAAATGAAAATGTTGGAAATGATAAGGCTGTAAAAATAGAGGGCAATATATATTTAACAGGAGATAGTGTTGCAAATTATGAGTTAGATGATAATTTTGATCATTGTTCGATGGTTAATATAATTCCTAGGAAAGTAATGATAAGTGGTTCAGGAACAATCACAGTTTTATCTCGGGAATATAACGGATTAAAAAATGTTGAATTAGATACAAGCGATCTAAATGAAAAGTTAAAAGTTGTACATGTTGGAGATTCTGAAATCGGAATTATTAAGCAAGATGATGTTTCTCTTGATTTTTCTAAGTTAGTTGGAGAAATGGAAGATAAAAATGCTGGTGAAAATAAAATAGTTAATATAAGTGGCAATATAGTTTTAGCGGGTAGTTATAAAGATAATTATGAATTAGTTAATATCGAAAGTGATCCGTTTAATAGAAGCGCAAGCGTCTTGATTACTAAAAAAGGATTGATAATAAAAGGTGATATTAGTGCTATAAATAAAATTTATGATAAAAATAGTTCTATTGAACTGATAAAAAGTGAATTGTTTTAAGATGGAAAAATTAACGGCGATGATATAAATATAAATTTTGATGGTATCAAGGGAACTGCTGAAAATCCGAAAGCTGGGCAAAACAAAAAAGTAATAGTAAATTTTGATGGCGAATTAATATCGGGCGCAGATTTAATTAATTATGAATTTAGTAATACGGAGTTTGATAACGTTTTTGTTGATATAACACCAAAAAAAATTGAATTAAGTGGTGATTTTGAACTAGAAAATAAAAAATATGATGGAACTAATGATATTAAGTTTAAAGCCGATAGTATAAAATTAAATACAGAAGAAATTTATGAAGGCGATGAAGTTGAATTAAAATCGAAAAATTTATCAGCGAAATCAGAAAATGCAAATGTTGGACAAAAAAATGTAAAGATTGATGGCGAATGGTTTTTGGTTGGAAATGATGCTGAAAGCTATGTTTTAAAAGCTGAAGATATTAATAGAATATTAAGTGAAAAAATAGTCAATATAACGCCTTTACCCGCTGAATTTGCTTGGAGCGACAAAACAAATTTTGATTATGATGGAAATATACACAAAGTGACAGCTATTGTAAAAAACAGAAAAGCTCCGAACGATACGTTTGATTTAAAATATGATAATAATACGGCAGGAAACAGTGGAAGTTATGTTGCGAAAGTTATTGCTTTAGGAAATGAAAATTACACGTTAGAAAATGCTATAAATGCAACGAAAAAATGGTCTATAAGAGATGCATTTAATGGCGGCGGTGGAGAAAGCGGATTTTCTTCAGGAGGTTGCAAGAGGAGAGCTTAAGGACCTTACCGGCAAAAGAGTGGTTTTGATAGGTGGCGGAAATGTGGCTATGGATGCCGCGAGAACTGCTGCAAGATTAAATGCAGAAACGATAC
>CAMVHY010000172.1 GCA_947167415.1 uncultured Clostridia bacterium | reverse complement strand
GGTGGTTCGATCATGACAGCATTGCCATTTTTGCATATTGTTTTTGGAAAAAAATTTGGTGATCCAAATGGTCCGTTGTGTGCAATTATGATTGCGCTTTATATTACACAAGATTCTTTTGGGACAGCTTGTAATGTTTCAGGAGATAATGCTATCGGAGTCATTGTTGATGTTTTTTATAAAAAGTTAGTTAAGCAAAAAAAATAATGTGATGGTTTTAAAAAAGAGATTAAAAAGTATATAAATGCCATTAAAATTATTTTTGTGATTTAATAATCGCGATGAATAATTTTTTGATGGTATTTATTTTTTTGTAAAAAAAATTTTGCTTGGAGATGATTTTTATAAAATATTTTGAGATAGGAAAAATAATTAATACGCGCAGATTAAAAGGTGAAATAAAAATATTTTGCTTTTGTGATGACATAAAAAAAATTGATCTGCGTCTGTACGAGAAGAAATAAAAAAATAAAATGGAATTAAGAGGACATAAAAATATAACGAACAAATATATAAGCGGTGTAAAGAGTTTTAGAAGAACAATTTGTTATTCTGCGTCAATGTTGCAAAGCAATGCAAGTATTTTAAATAACATAATAAAAACAATAAGGTTTTCGATTATAACCACGCTGTTCGATGCAATTGCATTTTGGTTGAATGACTAAGTTTGCATTTTGTTTAGACAATATTTATGTGAAGTAAAAAACACACATGGAAATTAAAATTAATATGATTCAAATATGTTATTCAAAAATACTTGACAAATCAAGACAAATTAATTTAAATGTAAAATGTTATGTAAAAAAGGAATTACATGGCAAAAAAAATAAAAAAAAGAGAAAGAGGTGATATAATGGTAGAGATAGAGTATTCTTGTAAAAAGCAAGAGAAACCGTTATGCTGGGGGCTTTTAGTATGGGGTGGTTATTTTTGATAATAGCCTCAATTGTTATGGCAAGTGGTACTGTAGTACTTGGTATCATGCTTTGTCGTGGTCGCGGAAGTGCAAATAATCAACTACAGGAACAAAATCTTTTGGCAGAAAATGTGCAAAATGATAACCATAATCCGATTATTGCAAATGAGTTGTCAAACGAAAACAGAAATAACGGGATGGCTCAAAGCCAAGAAAGTCACGGTTCATTAATGGAAAATGCACGGGAAAGTGAGAATAATTTAACTCCCGTAGCGGAATTGTCTAGCAGCAATAATATTATTTTAAATGCGGGCAGAAATTTAAATTTGAAAGCGGGAGGAGATTTAGTATCCGCATTGAAAAAATTTGTGTTAAAAAAACGTTTTAGAGATTTTAAATTGCGGATTAAAGACAAAATTATACAAGATGCGCAAAAAAAGTTTGATAGAGCATTAAGAAAAATCATGTTAAAAGAATATTTTCGGAGTTTTAATCTTCGAGTCAGCAACAAAATTGCTGGTGATGAGCAGGAAGCAA
The DNA here is from genome assembly GCA_947167415.1 of uncultured Clostridia bacterium. Classification (GTDB taxonomy): domain Bacteria; phylum Bacillota; class Clostridia; order Lachnospirales; family CAMVHY01; genus CAMVHY01. Next base: position 2,047 of record CAMVHY010000172.1, on the reverse strand, counting down.
ATCAACGTGTAGTTGTGATTTTGAAGGACGCAGTTATTAAACTGCAAGATTTTGCAAAATTGCTCAACGAATTTTATGAAATTAAAGATCCAGATAAGGCTTGTGATGAACTACACAACAAATTGGTTAACATTGACAGCAAATTATCGGATATATGGCAGAGTGTCGAAGAAATTAGGAAATTAACTCCGAAAACAAGAAATTTTGAACCAATGTTTTGCTTTTTAGATGTTTTAAAACATACGGTGTATAGCAAACAGTGGGTCAATATTATTGAAAAAAATTTTGATGAATATTTAGGAGAGTGTTATGTAATGGGTAATTGTTTTGTTAATAATAATCCAACAATAAAAAAAAATAATTTAGGGGCAGAGCTTCAAAAGTGGATCAAAACCACTTTTGGCAACCATATGACTTTTGATAAACTGATTGACGAATATAATAATAACCAAGAATTTAAGGAAGCAAATGCAGCAAAAATATTGGAGCTAATGAATAAAATACGCGAGTTGCAAGAAAAAAACGAAATATCAAAGGAAAAAAATCAACTACTAGAAAATAAACAGATAAATTTAGAAGTTAATTTCGAAGAGTATGCAAAGAAAAATGATGAAAAGTTAAAACAAATAGATAAGAAAAATAATGAAACCAACAAAAAGATAGAAACAATAGAGCAGAAATTGGAAGAATATCAAAATAAAATCAAAAAGCAAGATCAAGAAATCGACAATTTGAAAAAAGAAAATTTAGAACGGAAAGGTGAGATACAAGCTTTAGATAAAAAAATAGATAAAAGCACGCAAGATTTGTTGAAAATAATAAATGACACCTTCAAGGAAATAAATTCCAGATTCGATGACACATTCAATAAAATTGACAAAAAATTTAAGGAAAGGGAGGAAAAATCTAAAGAAAGAGATGAAAAGTTTGAGAAAGAGCTTGCAGAGATAAAGCGCAAAAATAAAGAAAAAATTGAGCAAATACGAAAAGATAACGCTAAGGAGCTTGCAGAGATGAAAAAAGCCAATAAAGAAGAAAGCGATAAACGACAGAAAGAGCTTGAAGATTTTAAAAAAGCAAATAATAAAGAGCTCGAAGAGATGAGAAATAAAAATAAGGAGGAAAGTGATAAACGACAGAAAGAGCTTGAAGATTTTAAAAAAGCAGAGAAGGAGAGAAGTGAAAAAGCTGAGAAAGAGATTGAAGAAATGAAACGGCAAACTGCAACTTTATATGCTAAACTCTTTGAACGAGCAGAAAAAGGTGAAAAATCAGCGAATGAGTTGTATGAGAAGATACACAATTTATCTAATCAAGTAAGCTCAATTTCATCCCAACATTCATCGCGAAATTTATCGCGAAATGAGTCGTTTAGAATATTTGCTGGAGCTCCTAGAGGATCACAGATAAGAGATGAATTGTATGACAACGAGGATAATTTTGGTGACGATCAAGAAACTCCGGGAAATGAACAAAATGCAAATTTTGGGTTTAAAAATGCAAATGACAATATAGATATAAATTTAAACGTAAATCAAAAAGAAAATGAGAAAAACGATGAAAAAAAGAGCTTGATAGATAGAATAAAAAAAGTTAAAAACAAGGAAGAGGATAAAAAAGAACAAATTCCAAAGCAAGTGGAAAATAAAGAATTCGAGGAGGATAAAAAAGAGGATGAAAAAAAATAAAAATTGAGTTTTAAAATAAAAATTTAAGCATATCGATTGCGGTGTGCTTTTTTATTTTTCTGTGTTAAAGAGTTTATTTTTTGTTGTTTGTTTCATTTGGAGATTGGATAGCATTTTCTATGTTTACTTTATCTTTTTTCCATTTATTTCCCATCATTTTACTCATATAGCCATTTTCTTATCGCTTGTTTTTATACTTTTATTCCTTATATAAACTCCCTAGCAACTTTAAAGATATATAAAAAAAGATATTAAAAAATATATAAATGCCGTTAAAATTATTTTTGTGATTTAATAATCGCGATGAATAATTTTTTTGGTGTTTATTTTTTTGTGAAAAAAAATTTTGCTTGGAGATG
>CAMVHY010000171.1 GCA_947167415.1 uncultured Clostridia bacterium | reverse complement strand
GACAAAATTTACGATCATAATCACGTTGTTCAAGCCTGTTGCATTTTGAAGGAATAACTGATTTTATGTTTCATTTTGCTATATGAGACAAGATTTCGTTGGTATCATAAGCTTTATCTGCAAATAATAATTTTGCATTGAGATTTTTGAGCAAGTTAATAACTTCTTTACAATCGGCACGTGTTTCCTCTATAACATGGTAAATCTCAACATAGCGATCCTGTTTTTAGTATCCAAAATACTTCGTTTGTAAATTGTCTATTATCGCTTCCAGTTTCTCATTTCTTTTGCTCCTTACTTAATATTTTACTCTTCTCATTTTTATTTTTTTTTTATTTCTTTTCACTCTTTCTCTTTTAATTTTGTAGACATTACCTAGCCAAATTTTCTCCATCTTTTTCACTTTTGTAGTGTAACTTTGAGAATATAATTAAAATGATATACAAGAACTTCAAATAAAAAAATGACATCATATGGCATACTCTTTTTGTTAATTTTAAATTAAAGTTTTTTATTTACCAATATGTGATCCGAATATTTGTTGATTTTATATCCAAATCATTGGCTATTTTCATTTTTTCCTATGCAACACAAACTAGGTAGCGTTTGCATAAAAAACAAATTAAAAATAAAAGCAAGGAAAATGATAGAAATAAAAATAGCATCAAGCTTATCGTAACGAGTAAAAACTTTTTTAAAGCGTTTCAATCTCAGGAAATATCGTTTGATATTGTTACGCTGCTTATAAAGCTGCTTATCATAGAGTTAAGAAAATCTACGATTTTTTTTAGATGGAACAACTGTTAAAAACCGCGATTTTTGGCCAAAACCAAAGTTTTATCATTTTCGCAAGCCCTGTCCATCAAGAGATAATTATTATTTCTAGAACAAATGGATTCAATCAAATTCTTTTCTTTTGGGCATCGTGAGAATTGCCAGGCGACAAACAAAAAACAACTGGACATGAAGATGTACAAAATAAATGTAACTTCGTTATTATCCCTATTTTGACCATCCAATTCTTTGTTCTTGGTGGTTATTTTTATTTGTATCCGGATTCACTTTTTTATCAATGTAAAATATATAATCCTCTTCATTAAGCAGTTTTTTTGCTTCTTCATCTTCGTCAGTTTCCTCGCTATTGGCTTTAATTCCCCTGACTTTTTTATCATATCTTTGTCAGTTTTATATTTTTATCTTACCCCCTTTTTGTTCAATCTATATTTTATTTTATGTGTACGTTACCTAATTTTTATGGCTCAATAAAAAATATACCTTCTAAAGTTTCGATTCCGTAGTTAAAATTTTTTTGGTACAAAATTTATTAAAGGAGCCATACATAATATTATGAGTGATAAAAAGAAAATCGGAAATGATGGGGAAAAAATCGCGTGCGAATATCTGTCAAAACATAACTTTGATATTCTAGAACGCAATTATTTTTCACGTTTTGGTGAAATAGATATCATAGCGTTGGATAAGTCAAACCAAGATATTGTTTTTCTAGAAGTTAAAACGAGAAAAAATTTTTTTTGTGGCAGACCATCTGAATTTGTTGACTTAAAAAAACAAGTTAAAATAAAAAAAACGGCTTTGGATTTTATAGTTAAAAAAAATATTAGAGATGAAAATTTTAGATTCGATGTGATAGAAGTTTTAAATAAAAAAGTTTGGCACATAATAAATGCCTTTGATTTTTAGTTTTTTTTTATAAAAACAGGACAGAATAATTAAGAACTTGATTTTTAATATTTAAATGATAAAATTCGTGTCGGCGTTTTTATTTATACGCAAAAAAAAATTATGATGAATTTGGAAATCGTGTAGATTCGAAACTCATTGGTTTTTATATTTAAAAAAAGTTTTTGTAAGAGGTGTTATTTTTGAGTCAGATGATTATAAACGGGAAGAAAAAATTATCAGGCGAAGTTTTTATTAGCGGGGCAAAAAATGCAGCGGTTGCGATTATTCCAGCGGCTATAGTTGCAAATGATATTTGTTTGATAGAAAATTTGCCGGTGATAGAAGATGTTGTTATTTTATCTAAAACGTTAGAAAGTATCGGCGTAAAGTGTGAATTTAAAAATAATGGTCATAGTTTATTAATAGATAGTCGGGAAATTAAAAATATTTGTGTTGACTATGATTTGATAAAAAAAATTAGGGCGTCATATTATTTATTAGGTGCTTTGTTGGGAAGATTTAAAAAAGCTGAAGTCGCTTTGCCTGGAGGATGTAATTTTGGTTCGCGACCAATCGATCAACATATAAAAGGATTTACAGCTTTAGGAGCAGAAATTTTAATAGAGCATGGAATGATTAAGGCGCATGCGAAAAAATTAATTGGGACGAATATATTTTTAGATGTTATAAGCGTTGGAGCAACAATAAATATTATGTTGGCTGCGGTTTATGCCGAAGGAATGACAGTGATAGAAAACGCAGCAAAAGAACCACACGTTGTTGACGTGGCTAATTTTTTAAATATGCTTGGAGCCAAAATAAAAGGTGCCGGGACGAATACAATAAAAATTTTTGGTGTTAAAAAACTTCATGGCGCAGAATATTCTATTATTCCTGATCAAATAGAAGCTGGGACTTATATGATTGCAGCGGCGATAACAAAGGGAAATGTAAAAGTAAAAAATATCATACCCAAACATTTGGATTCACTTTCGGCAAAACTTAGAGAGATGAATTGTGAAATTGAAGAAGGCGACGATTTTATAAAAGTAAATGCAAGCAATAAAAAATTAAAAAGCGTAAACATAAAAACTATGAACTATCCGGGCTTTCCAACTGATTTACAGCCACAGATTGCAACTTTATTATCTGTTTCCTCAGGAATAGGAATAATTACAGAAACAGTTTGGGACAATAGATTTCAATATGTTGATGAATTAAAAAGATTGGGGGCTGATATAAGTATCGAAAATCGTGTTGCAGTTATAAAAGGCAAAGAAAAATTAACTGGAACACAAGTTTGTGCGACAGATTTAAGAGCTGGTGCAGCATTAATTTTAGCTGGTTTGGTATCAGATGGTGAAACGAAAATAAATAATATAAAATATATAGATCGCGGTTATGAACAGATAGAAAAAAAATTAAGTTCTCTTGGCGCGAACATAAAAAGAATTTAGTGTGAGAATATTTGTTCCTCCCGTTAGATAAGACGAAAAGAAAAAATTAATTTAACTCAAATAAAAATAAAATAAAAAGCGATTGGCAAATAAGATCCCAGTCGTTTTTTTATTTAAACTAACTCAGCTAATTTTTGTACGACTGCATAAACATTGGAGATTTTATACCAAGTTTTAAAGTTAATTATGAAAAAGACAGTATTTACAAAAAATTGAAGTGGAAAGTCAATAAAACAAACGAAAAAGCATTAGAAATACGTAATAAAAATCTAAGTAATGTTAATACATGTATTAAGTTTATAAAAATATTTGAATTACTTATTGACAAATCAAATCTTTTATTTTAAAATTAAAATAGGTAAATGAGCC